>CAYFNP010000043.1:0-9535 GCA_964344425.1 uncultured Bifidobacterium sp.
GCGACAGCGTCGATCGCCAGCGCGGCTTCGCCCAGGCGGGGCGGTTGTGCCGACAGGTGGATGGCGGCAAGTTCGTAGAGGCCCATCACGTGGTTCACCACGACCACGCTGGCCGGAACCTCGGCAAGGCGCTGGCGTGAGTCGGCCAGAGCCTCGGCTGCGTCGGCAATGATGTCGGCGTCCTGCGGGTCGGTCATGGCGGCGACGCTACCCGTGGGTGTGGTGTCGCGGCATCTGCCCTATAGCCTTCGTGGTCGGCCAAGTGGGTCGCCGGTCCGCGAGTTGCGGGTGCCGGAGCCCCACCCAGCCACCCCGTTTCGGGAGTGCGACTGGGTCCCGTTGCACGGTTCTCCGTGCCTCGCGACCCTGCGTGCATCCGGTTCGGGCTCATGTCAACCGGCGCAAAACGAAAGGGAGCAGCCACTTGCACAGGAGTGAACGGCCATAGCTACGGCGCAGAACGAACCGCGGTACAACGATCGCATTCGGGCTCGCGAGGTGCGCCTCATCGGCGCCGACGGCGGACAGTTGGGAATCAAATCCCTACCCGACGCCCTCGACCTCGCCCGGCAAGTTGATCTCGATCTCGTCGAGGTCGCACCGCTTGCCAACCCGCCCGTGTGTCGCATCATGGACTACGGCAAGTTCCGTTACGAGGAATCACAAAAGGCCAAGGAATCGCGCAAAAAGGCGTCACAGATCACCATCAAGGAAGTCAAGTTCCGTCCGAAGATCGGAAAGGGCGACTTCGACACGAAGGTGCGCCACATGCACGACTTCTTGGAAGACGGTCACAAGGTCAAAGTGACCCTCCAGTTCAGGGGACGCGAAATGGCGCACCCCGAGCTCGGCGCAAAGATCCTCGATGCGGTTCTCGAGCAACTGGGTGAATCGGTCAAGGTCGAAACCCAGGCCCGCCTCGAAGGCCGCAACATGACGATGGTGCTGTCGCCCGACAAGAAGGTCGCAAAGAAGAACGACAAGCCCGCTGCGAAGGACCCAACCAAGGGGTCCAGCGCGCCGGCACCGGTTGACAACGTGAAGATCGACAGTGAAGCAGGAGAAGCACATGCCGAAGATGAAGACAAGTAAGACCGCCGCCAAGCGGTTCAAGAAGACGGGGTCGGGCAAGCTGCGCCGCCAGCAGGCGAATCGTCAGCACCTGTTCGAAAAGAAGCCCTCGTCGCGTACCCGCCGTCTCGACGGCACCGTCGACGTCCACAGTGGCGACGAAAAGAAGATCAAGCGACTCCTTGCCGAGCGCTGAACAACGTCGCATCCCCCCGTCGAACAACACGAACAACGAAGGTTTTGGAAGGTAGGTAACACCAATGGCACGTGTAAAGCGCGCAGTCAACGCCCGCAAGAGCCGCAAGCAGACGCTCGAGCGCGCAAAGGGCTACTACGGCAACAAGAGCCGTTCGGCCCGCGCGGCGAACGAGCAGGTGATGAAGTCCGGTCAGTACGCATTCCGCGACCGCCGGGCACGCAAGGGTGAGTTCCGTCGTCTGTGGATCCAGCGCATCAACGCCGCTTGTCGCATTCATGACATCAGCTACAGCCGTTTCATCGCCGGCCTGACCGCCGCCGGCATCGAAGTCGACCGCAAGATCCTTGCCGATCTCGCCGTGCACGACATCGACGCGTTCGGCCGTCTTGTCGTCGCCGCGAAGGGTGCGCTCGGCTGAGCCAGACACCAATCGGTTTCACGAGCACCCCGGTTCGGCGGCTGCGTCAACTCCTCACCGACAGGAAGGCGCGCCACGAGGCGGGGTGCTTCGTCGTTGAAGGGGCCGGATTGATCGCCGAGGCACTCGGCGCCGGCCTGCGTGTTGTCGAGGAGTTCGTCGCTGTCGGTGCGCAAGCCGTTTCCGCAGCGACGGTGCACGTCGTCGAGGCCGAGACCATCGAGCGCGCGGTGTCGACCGTCGCGCCACAACCGAACGTCGCGATCGTCGAGATGCCGACCAACGCTCATCTGCCGGCAGACGGCTCGGCGTGGGTTCTCGTGGCCGACCGCATCCAGGATCCGGGCAACCTCGGAACGATGATCCGCAGTGCGGTAGCGGCCGGAGCGGCCGCCGTCGTCAGCACTCCGGGTTCCGTCGACTTCTGGTCGCCGAAGGTGGTGCGGGCATCCGCTGGCGCGCTCTTCCACGTGCCGTGTCACGGTGACGTCGACTTGCCGCGCGTCGCAGAAGCCGGGTTCAAGCTCGTCGGAACGTCATCCCACGATCGTTCGGGCGTCATCGCGTACGACGCGTTCGACTTCACCGGGCGCGTGGGCCTCGTGATGGGCAACGAGTCCGCCGGTTTGCCGAGCGATGCACCGATGGCCGCCTGGGTCACGGTGCCCCACGCGGGTCCGGTCGAGAGTCTGAACGTCGCGATGGCGACAACCGTTGTCTCGTTCGAAATCGCCCGTCAGCGAAATCTCCGCGCCCCGGGTGAGCGCGGCAAGTAGCGTTGGGACGTCATGCGCAACGACATCGCCGCCGCGGTTTCAGCCGCCCTCGCCGAAGTCGGAGGGGCCAATTCATCGGGCGATCTCGCCCAGATCGTGCCTTCGCTCGTCGGAAAGAAGTCCCCGCTCGGCCAACTGAAGTCGAAGTTGGGTGGCATCGCCGACGTCGAGGAACGCAAGGTGATCGGCCAGGAATTGAACGCCGCGATGCTCGACGTCGAGGCGGCCATTGCGGCCAAGCGCGGTGAATGCGAGCAGCGTGAACTCGAGGCGCAACTTGCCTCGGAACGCATCGACCTGACCGAGCGCCTCGGGGTGTCGCATCGGGGTCGCACCCATCTCGTCACCCAGGCGACGCAGCGACTCGAAGACGTGTTCATCGGTCTCGGTTTTCAGGTGGCCGAAGGCCCCGAAGTCGAGAGCGATTTCTACAACTTCGAGGCCCTCAACATGCCGAAGTCGCATCCGGCGCGCAGCATGTGGGACACACTCTTCGTCGAAAGCGCCGAACCCGGCAGCCTCGTGCTGCGAACGCACACATCGCCCGTCCAGATTCGCGTGATGCAAGAGTGGCCCCCGCCCATCTATGCGGTCATGCCCGGTCGCGTGTTCCGGCGCGATACACCTGACGCCACGCACATGCCGGTCTTCCACCAGATCGAAGGCCTCGTCATCGATCGCAACATCACCTTCCGCGACCTTGCGGGAACCATCGAAGCCTTCACGAAGGCGTTCTTCGGCTCCGAGTTCACCAGTCGACTTCGTCCGTCGTACTTCCCGTTCACCGAACCGAGCGCCGAATTCGACATCCGTCGTGCCAACGGGTCGTGGATCGAACTCGGCGGCTGCGGCATGGTGCACCCCAACGTCCTGCGGGCAGGAGGACTCGACCCCGAAGAGTGGTCAGGCTTTGCGTTCGGATTCGGTATCGACCGTATGGCCAAGGAACGCCACGCCATCGACGACATCCGCGAGATGTACACCAACGACCTGCGATTCCTGAGGCAGTTCTCCTGATGAAGGTCTTGCTGTCCTGGCTGAACGAATTCGCCAACTTCGGCGACGACGTCGATGCGCTCGCCGACGAGATGACGTCGCTCGGCATGCCCGTCGAAGAGACGCTCAAGGCCGGTACCAAGGTTCCGGGAGTAGTGGTCGCCCAAGTGCTGCGCACCGAACGTCATCCCGACGCCGAAAAGGTGCACCGCGTCTATCTGACGACCGACGGTTCGAACGAACTTCACGTGTGGTGTGGCGCCTTCAACATGAAGGCGGGGGACAAGATCCCCCTCGCGACCCTTGGTACGAAGATGCCCGATGGTCGCGAGATTCTCCGTCGGGGAATTCTCGGGATCGACTCCGAAGGCATGTGCTGCAGTGCGAAGGAACTCGAGCTGAACGACGACCACGGCGGCATCCTCATCCTTCCCGCCGACCTGCCCCTCGGTGCCGACGTCTTCGACGCGCTGGGTGTCACCACTGACACGGTCTTCGACCTCGACCTCACCCGCAATCGTCCCGACTGCTGGGGACACCTTGGTGTCGCGCGTGATCTCGCCGCGCGCATGCGTCTCGCCTTCGGATCCGATGTCGCAGGGGAGCCGTCACATCCGATGCACGCACTCGCGTTGAACATCGTCGATCCGGGTTCGTGCGGTCGGTTCACCGCAACCGTGGTGAAGAACATTCGGGTCACGCAGTCTCCCCAATGGCTGCAGGATCGTCTCGCACGCAGCGGAATGCGACCAATCAACAACATCGTCGATGCATCGAACTACGTCATGCTCGAGCGAAACCAGCCGACCCATGCGTACGACCTTCGTGCCGTCGAGTCGGGTTTCCGGGTTCGATTCGCCGGACCAGGCGAGTGCATCGTCACCCTCGACGGCCAAAACCGTGAACTTCATTCGTCCGACATCGTGATCGCCAACGGCAACGACGTCGCGGTGGGTCTCGGCGGTGTGATGGGCGGCCTGGAATCCGAGGTTGTCGAGTCGACCACGGCGATCGCACTCGAAGTCGCATGGTTTCCCGCCGACACGGTGCTCGAGTCCGCGGCGCGTCACGGCCTGCGTTCCGAGGCGTCGGCCCGCTTCGAACGCGGTGCGGATCCGCACGGCCTGGAACTCGCGGCATGGCGTTTCATCGAGATCCTGCGGCTCACCTGTCCCGGGCTCGAAGTTCACGGCGCTCCACAGGTTGTCTCGAACGACACGTGCCCGCCACCTACGTCGGACGTTGCTCTGCGCCTCGATCAGATTCCACGGATTCTCGGCGTCACCCTTTCGGCGTCACAGGTGGCGGAACTCATCGAACCCATCGGCTTCCGGTGCGCCAGCACCCGAGACACGGTCACCGTTTCGATCCCGTCGTGGCGCCCCGATTCCACGACCGAGATCGACATCATCGAGGAAGTCGCGCGACACTACGGCTACGACGCAATCGGCAAGAGCGTGCCCAACTCGACTGTTCACGGTCGTCTGTCGATGGTGCAACAACGCCGCCGCCTCGTTCACTCGGTTCTCACCGAGGCCGGTTGGTCCGAGGCAATGCCGAATCCATTCCTCGACCCGTCGGCCACACGCGTGGCCGGTGTGCCCGACGACGCGCAGTTGGCTCTCGTCAATCCACTCGTCGCGGAAGAGTCGGTTCTGCGCGTCTCGCTGCGTCCGGGCCTACTGCGCTCGGTCGCCTACAACCAGTCGCACCGCGTCGAGGACATCCACCTCTACGAAGTCGGCCACGTCTACCCGCGTGGCAACGAACATCTTCCCGACGAAGAGGAAATCCTCTGCGTCGTTTCGGTCGACGACGTCGACGGACAACTCGCCGCGCTACGCGCGTGGCCCTTGCTCGTCGACGCGCTCGCATTCGGTGCGCAGGTCGACACCAAGACGCCGCCTCCCGGGTACCACCCGGGTCGTTCGGCGACGTTGCGTCGAGGCAAGCAGATCATCGGCGCGATGGGCGAGATCTCGCCGCTCGTTCTGAAGAACGCGGGCATCGCGGGCCGCGTCAGTTGCCTCGAGTTGTCCCTCACCACCGTGCTGCGCGAGGAACCCAAGCCAGTGTCTGCGCGTCCGGTCAGCCGGTACCCCTCCAGCGACATCGACCTCGCTTTTGTCGTCCCCGAGTCGGTGGCTGCCGCCGACGTACATCGGGCCCTCAAATCGGCCGCCGGAAACCTCGCGGTCGCTCTCGACCTCTTCGACGTCTACCGCGGCAAGGGCGTCGCCGAGGGGGAGCGCAGCCTCGCGTACCGACTGCGGCTCCAGGCCCCCGACCGCACGCTCACCGACGACGAGGTGGCGGGAATCCGCACGAAGTGCATCGCCGCCGCCGAGAAGCTGGGCGCCAAACTGCGCTGATCGCGGGGAATCCGCGGCAGAGTATCCGTGTATGACTATACATCACCCTGTATAGTCATACACCTATGGCAAACAAGCGCGCAGCAATCCTGGGGGCCACCGGCTACACGGGGGTCGAGCTTCTGCGTCTCCTGGCGGGGCATTCCGGAATCGACGTCGTGTACGCGACGGGTGATTCCCAGGCCGGCCAGCGCATCGCCGCGCTGTATCCGAACCTTGCTGCCGCGTACCCGGATCTCATCGCCGAGGCCCACGACTCCATGCGCCTCGAAGGGCTCGACGTCGTGTTCCTGTGCACGCCCCACGAATCGTCACTCGAGTTGGTGCCCCAACTGCTGGGCAATGTCGGTGTCGTCGTCGACTTGTCCGCCGCGTTCCGTTTGACCGACGCGTCGTTGTATCCCACCTGGTACGGCTTCACCCACAGCCATCCCGAACTCTTGGCAAAGGCCGTCTACGGATTGCCCGAGGTGTATCGCGCCGAACTCGCGGGTGCGCGGCTCGTTGCGACGCCCGGTTGTTACGTCACCGCCGCGACGCTCGCCATGCGTCCTTTGGTCACCGCGGGCGCCGTCGAACCGGCAGGAATCATCATCGATGCGGCGAGTGGTGTGTCGGGTGCGGGAAAGGCGCTCAAGTCTTCGAGCATGTTCTGTACCGTCGACGAAGATTTCACCGCGTATGGATTGGTGTCGCACCGGCACACACCTGAGATGCAGCAGCTGATCGGCGGCGAGGTGCTCTTCACGCCGCACCTCGCACCGATGAACAGGGGAATTCTCGCGACCTGCTACTCGCGGCCTGCGTCGTCGTCGACAACCACCGACGACCTGTTGTCGCTGCTCGCATCGACGTATGCCGGTGAGCCGTTCATCGTCGTGTCCGAGGCAATTCCCTCGACCAAAGCAACGCTCGGCACGAATGCGGTGCACATCACCGCGCGGGTCGATGCGCGTACGGGGCACGCCATCGTGATCTCGGCACTCGACAACCTGACAAAGGGTGCGTCGGGCGGTGCGCTGCAGGCGGCAAACATCGCGCTCGGTCTCGACGAGACCTTGGGTCTGGCATCGGTAGGAGTGTGGCCGTGACCGATCCAACGGCGACCGCGCGAGTGCTCATCGAAGCGCTGCCGTACATCCAACGTTTCGCCGGCCAGACGGTGGTGGTGAAGTACGGCGGTAACGCACTGTCGGGCACCGAGTACGCCGATCCGCTCGACGTGTTCGCCCAGGACATCGTCATGTTGCGTGCCGTCGGCATCAGGCCCGTCGTCGTGCACGGTGGTGGGCCGCAGATCAATGCAATGCTCGACCGCCTCGGGGTGAAGAGCGAGTTCCGCGACGGCCGGCGCGTCACGGACGAGGCAACGATGCAGGTCGTGCGGATGGTCCTGACGGGCGAAGTCAACCCGAGCATCGTCTCGGCCATCTCATCGCGCGGAGGCCGCGCTGTTGGACTGTCCGGCGCCGACGACGGAATGGTCTCCGTCGTCCAGCGCGATCCCGCGCTCGGCTTCGTTGGCGACGTGACCGGTGTGCGCACCGCGGTGCTCGAGCAGTTGCTCGACGACGGGTGCATTCCCGTCATCGCAACCATCGGGGTTGACGCGTCGGGCCAGACCTTCAACATCAACGCCGATTCCGTGGCTGCATCCGTGGCCGGTGCGCTCGGTGCGGCGAAATTGCTGTATCTCACCGACATCGAAGGCCTGCGGCGCGATGTCAACGACGCAAAGAGCCTCATCAGCAAGTTGACCGCGACGGAACTCGGTGCATTGCTGGGTGACGGCACGATTGCCGGAGGAATGATTCCGAAAGCCGAGAGCTGTCTCGAAGCGGTCGCCCTCGGGGTACCCGCAGTGCACATCCTCGATGGCCGCGTGGCCCACGTGACCATCATCGAACTCTTCACCGATGCCGGTATCGGCACGATGGTGACCGGAAACAAAGGCTGAAGGACGAAACGATGGCCAATGAACCCATGTCCAAGCACGCGTTTGCCGAGGCCGGTGGATTCGACGCGTGTCCGTTCCTGCCGGTCTTCGGCCCGCCCGCCGTCATGTTTGCGCGCGGCTCGGGAACCGAACTGTGGGACTCCACGGGAAAGCGCTATCTGGACTTCCTCTGCGGGCTGGCGGTGACGTCCCTCGGTCACGCACACCCGGCGGTCGCCGAGGCGCTGTGCTCGCAATCACAGACGCTGCTTCACGTCAGCAACTTCTTCGCCAACGATCGCGCATGGAATGCAGCCGTCGAATTGAACGCTCTCCTCGAACAGGCGACTGGTTGCAAGGGTCAGGTGTTCTTCTGCAACTCGGGTGCCGAGGCGAACGAAGCAGCAATCAAGCTCGCGCGAAAGTTCGGCGGCCGCGGTCGCCACGTCATGGTGTCCGCGCTGGGCAGTTTCCACGGCCGCACGCTCGGCGCGCTCGCTGCGACCGGCCAGCCCGCCAAGCACGAACCTTTCCAGCCGATGCCCGAGGGCTTTCGCCACGTCACCTTCGGCGACATCGATGCATTGTCCGCCGCGGTCGATTCGACCGTCGCGGCGGTGCTGCTCGAGCCCATCCAGGGTGAAGGCGGAGTGATTCCGGCCCCCGACGGCTACCTCGCCGCCGTCGAACGACTGTGCCGCGAACGCGGTGTGTTGTTGATTCTCGACGAGGTTCAAACCGGTATGGCGCGGACGGGGAAGTGGTTCGGCTTCCAACACCACGGCATCACGCCCGACGCCGTGCTCATGGCCAAGGCGCTCGGCAACGGCGTGCCGGTCGGCGCGATCTGGGCCAAGCGCGAGGTCGGCGCGGTCTTCTCGCCCGGCGACCACGGCAGCACGTACAGCGGAACGGCACTCGTTGCGTCCGTCGTCAGTGCGGTGATCGCAGAAATGCGTCGCATCGATGCGCCCGCACTCGCCGCGTCGACCGGCGCCTATCTTCGCGACAAACTCGCCGCCGTACCCGGTGTCGTGTCGGTCCGCGGCGCGGGTCTGCTCCTTGGCGCAGAACTCGAACCCGGCATCGACTCGGCAGCCGTCTACAAGGCGTGTCTTGCCGACGGTCTCGTCGTCAACGCAGTGAACGCGTCGACGATCCGCATGGCCCCACCACTGAACGTGTCACGTACCCATGTCGACGAGGCCCTCTCGATATTCATGAGTGCAGTTCATCAAGCAAGAACGGCGGTGAAGTCGTGAGTCCCCGGCATTTCCTCAACATCTCCGAACTTTCCGCCGACGAGGTGGCCTTGATCCTCGACCTCGCGACGCGGCCGATCGACGCCCTTGGTCGACCGCTCGACGGTCTCGGCGCAGCCCTCATCTTCGAAAAGCCCTCGAACCGCACGCGGCACTCGATGGAGATCGCCGTCATGCAACTCGGCGGCCATCCGGTGTACACGCGCGGCGAAGAGGTCGGAATCGACGTGCGCGAAACAGCCGAGGACGTGGCTGCCGTCATGGCGGGCTACCACGGTGTACTTGCCGCGCGCGTGTTCCGCCACGACGTCGTCGCACGCATGGCCCGCGTGTCAGGGGTGCCCGTTGTCAACATGCTCAGCGACTGGTCGCATCCGTTGCAGGCACTTGCCGATGCCTTGACGATGCAACAAACGATCGGGAACCTGTCGGGCCGCACCGTCGCGTGGTCGGGTGACTGGAACAACGTCGCACGCTCGCTCGCCGAAATCTGCGTCATCCTTGG
>CAYFNP010000044.1:0-9412 GCA_964344425.1 uncultured Bifidobacterium sp.
GAAGAGCATCTGCACCGTCTCGCCGAGGCTGAAAAACGCGATCACCGGCGGCTTGCCGTCGAACAGGACCTGCTGTCGTTTCCGTCGGAACTTGGCGGCGGCCTCGCGGTGTGGCATCCCAAGGGGGCGATCGTTCGCAAGTTGATGGAGGACTACAGCCGCGACCGCCATCAAAAGGGTGGGTACCAGTTCGTGTTCACCCCGCATCTTGCGAATGCGAATCTCTTCCAGACGTCGGGTCACCTCGATTTCTACCGCGACGGCATGTACCCGCCGATGGAAATGGACAACGGGGTCTATTACCCGAAGCCCATGAACTGCCCGATGCACTGCCTCATCTTCGCGGGGCGTGGACGCAGCTACCGCGAGCTTCCGATGCGCCTGTTCGAACTCGGCACCGTGTACCGATACGAACGTGCGGGCACTCTGCACGGTCTCATGCGCATCCGCGGTTTCACCCAGGATGACAGCCACATCTACTGCACCGAGGAACAGCTGCAAGACGAGATCGCATCGTTGCTCGACTTCGTGATGAGCGTGCTGCGCCGTTTCGGATTCAAGGATTTCACCGCGAACCTCAGCACGAAGGACCCCGACAAGTACGTCGGCGACGACGACATCTGGGACAAGGCCACCGCCGCGCTGCGTGCTGCGCTCGAGAAGTACGGACTCGAGTACAAGATCAAAGAGGGTGACGCCGCGTTCTACGGCCCGAAGATCGACATCGACGTGCGCGACGCGATCGGCCGCAAGTGGCAGCTGTCCACCATCCAGTGCGACTTCAATCTTCCGCAACGGTTCGATCTGGAATACGTCGGTGCCGACTCGCAGCGACATCGGCCGATCATGCTGCACCGTGCACTCTTCGGGTCGGTCGAGCGGTTCTTCGGTGTGCTGCTCGAGCACTATGCCGGTGCACTTCCCGCCTGGCTCGCGCCCGTTCAGGTGCGCATCCTCCCGGTCGCATCGGCCCACGAGGACTACGCGGCGCGGGTGGCTGCACGACTCGGCGCATCGGGTTTCCGGGTCGACGTGGTGCAGGCCGACGATCAGTTGGGCAAGCGCATTCGTAATGCGAAGCTCGAGAAGTTGCCCTACGTGCTCGTCGTCGGTGACGACGACGTCGCCAATTCAACCGTCGGCGTGAATCCACGCGGCGGCGAGGTCGAACGCGGCGTCAAAATCGACGAGTTCGTCGCGCGCCTCGCGGCCGATGTAGCCGAAGACCTCGAGGATGAGACCACGCTCGATGCTTGACCATCTCTGGAACGGGTGGCGCGCGGCGTACGTGCAGAAGTGGGGCGAGACGGCTGGGGATCCGCTGCCCGAAGCAGGCGGCTCGATCTTCACCCGCATTCTGAACAGCGGCCTTACCGACATCGAGGCACACATCGTTCACCGTGGCCGGTCGTGCTTCGCAATACTCAACGCCTATCCCTATGCGTCGGGTCACATGCTCGTGCTGCCGTACCGCGAGGTTCCGAACCTCGAGGACCTCGACGCCACCGAGGCGGTCGAATTGTGGGCGCTCGTCACCGACGCCGTCCGTGCATTGAAGGTCGCGTATCGCCCGCAGGGCGTCAACGTGGGCATCAACCTCGGCCCGCCGGCGGGTGGAAGCATCTCCGAGCATCTTCACGTGCACGTCGTGCCGCGATGGGTCGGCGATGGCAACTTCATGACCGCCGTTGCGAACACGCGAACCTTGCCGGAATCCCTGGTCGACTCGGCGGCGAAACTGCGTGATGCGTGGTCGCGCCTCTAGGGTGAAGCCGTGAGCGAACAGAACCGCGGCGACGACATCCGGGATTCACTTCCCGACGATCTCAACATCACCGCCTTCAGTGGCGCTTACGAATTTCCCGACAACAGCCGACGTCGAATCCCCGGTGTGTTGTATCTCGCGCTTGCGGTCGGCTGCCTTGCGGTCCGAGTGTTCGGTTCGTCCGATTCGGCTCTTGTCAACGGTGGATGGATCGGCGCCGCGGTTCTCCTCGGTTGCATCGGTGCATTCAGTCTTGCTGCCGGATGGCGGATGACGATCGACGAGAAACAAGCCCTCGTTCTCGCCACGCGCGCGGTCGGATTCGCCGTGGGCCACGCATCGGCCCAACAGGTGTGGCATGGCATACGTAGCCGTCCGACGTGGCGCGTCTTTTGCTACAGCGCCGAAGAACCCCCTTTGCGGCGGGGGCTCGTTCTCGTCGATGCCGTCGATGGGTCGGTCGTCGAGAAACTCACGGAAGCCAACCCCGACGGGACAAGACCCGCGCACTAGGCGTCGGGGCATTACCCTTCATTCCATGTTCGACGGAAACTTCAAGACGCAGGTCGAACGCGCCGTCAGGCCGATGGGCGAGTCGTTGCGTCGCTGGGGTGTCACTCCCGACGTGTTGACCGTCGTCGGCCTGCTTCTTGCGGTCGCGGCCGCAGTCGCCGTCGGCATGGGCGCGTTGCGGGCCGGACTCTTGCTCGTCATTCTTGCCGCCCTGCCCGACCTGCTCGACGGCGCGGTGGCCAAGGCGGGAAATCTGGCAAGTCAGCGCGGCGCATTCTTCGACTCGGTCATCGACCGCGTGACCGACGGCTTCCTGCTCGGTGGTATCGCGTGGTTTCTCGCATCGCGCGACGGCGGCCACATCGCGGTTCTGCCGCTTGCCGTGATGGGCGTGTCGTCGACGATCAGTTACGAACGCGCCAAGGCCGAGTCACTCGGATTGCAGGCCAAGGGTGGCCTGATGGAACGCGCCGAGCGCATCATCCTGCTCTGTATCGGCCTGCTGTTCGACTCGGCCCTCGTGCCGATCCTGTGGGTCATGCTCGTTCTCACATCAATCACCGCGGTGCAGCGGTTCGTCAAGGTGTGGAAGCAGGCGGCCGTTGCCCCGGTCGTCGAGGTGCGCATCGAACAGCGGCAGTTGCGCCGCGCATCTCGCCGTGCGGCGCGGCTGCAGCGACGTGCGTCGACGCGGCGCCGCAGTCGCTGACGCGGACCCGAAGCCCGCACCATGGCAACGCTCCGTGAGTCGGCCTCCGACACTTTCACGGTCGGTTCGTACAAGCTCGCGAGTCTGTTCGCGCAGGTGACGCCAGGGCCACTCGCGTACGCAACGGCCCGGCTGGTCGGTTACACGGCCTCGGCATCGCTGCAGTCCCGCCGGGGCATCATCGAGCGTCACATCAAACGGGTGAGGCCGAACATCTCTCGTCGCGACCTGCGTTCTGCGGTGCAGGGGGCCTTCGACAGCTACGCCCGCTACTACGTCGAGAGCTTTCGCCTGCCGGGTCTTCCGCGCAGCGTGGTCGAGAACGGAATGACGCTCGAGGGCTTTGAGGCCGTCATTGAGGGTTTGTCACACGGCAAGGGAGTGATTCTCGGCCTGCCGCACCTTGGTGGTTGGGAGTGGGCGGGGCGATGGCTCGCCGAGCAGGGCTACAAGGTGTCGGTCGTCGTCGAACCGCTGCAGCCCCCGGAACTCTTCGAATGGTTCACCGATCTGCGTACGGAGCTCGGCATGAACGTCGTGCCCCTCGGCGACGGAGTTGCTGCCGCTGTGTTGTCGGCGTTGCGTGACAACCACATCGTGTGTTTGTTGTGCGACCGCGACCTGCGCGGCGACGGCCTGCCCGTTCGCTTCTTCGGCGAAGACACGACGCTGCCGGCCGGACCCGTCACGCTCGGCATTCGCTCCGGAGCGCCGGTCATCCCCGCGGCCGTCTACTTCACCGACCGTTACAACGGCCACCACGCAGTCGTGCGGCCACCCATCGACCTTTCACGGTCGGGACGACTTCGCGACGACGTCGCGGCAGGCACGCAGCGACTCGCGTCCGAACTCGAGGGCCTGATTGCGCGGGCTCCGGACCAATGGCACATGTTCCAACCGAACTGGCCGAGCGACCCGGGCTACGCGGAGATGCGCGCCGCACAGCATTGAGGCGTACGATTCGGGCATGGCCCGCGTGCAACTTGCTCTCAATGTCGACGACATCGGCGAGGCGATCGAGTTCTATTCGAAACTCTTCGGTGTCGAACCGCACAAGGTTCGCGATGACTATGCGAACTTCATCGTGGCTGACCCGCCGTTGAAGTTGGTCCTCATCGCAAACGGGGGAGAGCCGGGAACGCTGAATCACCTCGGTGTCGAGGTCGCATCCACGGGCGAAGTCGTCGGTGCGGCCGAGCGGGCCGCGACGCAAGGTCTTGCAACAACCCTGCAAGAGGCGACCAGTTGCTGTTACGCGTTGCAGGACAAGGTCTGGGTGCACGGCCCCGACACCGCTTGGGAGATCTACACGGTTCTCGACGACAACGGCGAAGCCGGCGGAATGCACGCGGCGCCGGTGGCGATGGGCCGCAAACTGCAGTTCATTCCGGCCGAGGGTGGCTCGTGCGGGATCGACGGCACCTGCTGCTGACGAGGCTTCAGGAAAACGCGTCGATGAGCTGTCGAATCGCGTGAGCCTGGCCTCCCGAGGTCGACGACATCACCGCAATCGGCATGACTCCCGCTTCGTACCATGCGGCGAGACCGTCGCGGATGCGACCGACGGGGCCGCTCAGGGTGCAGTCGTCGAGCCACCGGTTGCTCATCGCGCCGGGAAGGTCGTCTCGCCGACCTTCGGCGATCAGTGATTCGATCGCATCCATTTCCTCGGCGTATCCGGCCTGGCGCCAGTAGTTGCGGTAGTTGGGCAGGATCACGTAACTGCGCATCGTCTTGCGATTGATCGCCCGTGCGGCCTCGATGTCGTCGTCGATGACCGTGGGAATCATGTTGGTGCGCAGGAACCCGTCGCGGAATTCCGAGCGGTGTCGTTCGATTTGTGAGGGCATGTGGCTGAGCGACGCGTTGGCCCAGATCGCGCCGTCGGCGACCTCGGTCGCGAGCGACAGCATGCGGTCGCGCATCGTTGCGAGATAGATGGGCGGAAGCGGCCCGGAGAACTGCTCCTGCGCCCTCATCGCCGCGACGTAGTTGCGGATGTCCGACAACGGCTTTCCCGCCTGAACTCCGAGGCGCGCGACGACCGGCCCGTGGCTGACGCCGATGCCGAAACCGAAACGACCGCCCGATGTCTCGTGAATGTGCGCGGCGGTGTTTGCCGCCTCGACCGGGTGGTTGTAGTAGATCGGCTGGATCGAAGTGAAGTAGCGAATGTTGCGTGTCGCGTGTGCGAGTGACGCACAGAGGCCGAGCGTGCCCCCGAGGCTCGGGCAGGCGAGCGCCGGAAAGCCGGCGTCGTCGAGTCGGGATGCAAGCTCGAGGATCGCACCCCGCTTGCCTGCAGTCGCAACGACCGAAACGGCGGGAAGATTGTCGTGCGTGGCCATGGCGGCACCGTACCCGATGGTCGCTACGGTTGGGGCGTGCTGCGCATCGGGATGCTTTGCCCCTACAGCCTGACGCTGCCCGGCGGAGTGCAGATGCAGGTGCTCGGCCTCGCCCGAGAGTTGCGCGCGATGGGGCACGAAGTGCGTGTGCTCGGTCCGTGCGACGGGGCACCACCGGAACCCTTCGTCACTCCACTCGGCAACAGCCTGCCCACCGCGGCGAACGGCTCGATCGCGCCACTGGCGCCCGATGCGTCGGCTGCGCTGCGAACCATTCGCGCACTGAACGACGAGGCGTTCGACGTCATCCACCTGCACGAGCCGCTTGCTCCGGGCGTGACCATGACCGCCTTGTTGCTGCGCCTCGCACCGACGGTCGGAACGTTTCACGCGGCGGGTGACTCGGCCAGTTACCGAATGTTGAACCGGGCGGTGCGCTGGCTCGCATCGCGCATCGACATCCGTGTCGCGGTCTCGAAGGACGCCGAACTGCTGGCCAGTCGTTATCTCGGCGGCGAGTACGAACTTCTTGGAAATGGAATCGAACTTTCGCGCTATGGCATTGGCATCGGGGGAGACCCAGTCGCGAAAGTCGCCGAGCCGACGGTCTTCTTCGTCGGCCGTCACGAGCCGCGCAAGGGACTCGACGTTCTGCTTGGTTCGCTGCGTTACTTGCCCGCCGACGTGCGCGTGTGGGTTGCATCCGACGGCACCGACACCGATGCGCTGAAGGCGAAGTACGCGGGTGACGAGCGAATCACATGGTTGGGTCGGATCTCGGACGCCGAGAAGATTCGGCGCATGTCCGAAGCGACGGTGTTCTGCGCGCCGTCCCTGCACGGCGAGTCGTTCGGGGTGGTGCTCCTCGAGGCGATGGCGTGCGGCACTCCCGTGGTGGCCAGTGACATCGACGGCTACCAGAACGTTGCGACGAATGATGTCGATGCGCTGCTCGTCGAACCCGGCGACGAGCGTCAACTCGCCGGCGCTCTTGCGAAGGTGATGACGAACCCGCGACTGTCACAACGCCTCGTCGAAGCCGGCCGCGAGCGAGTGCGAACGTCGTCGATGCGCACACTTGCCGAGCGCTACGTGGCGATCTACGAACGCGCGCTCGACATGGAGAGAAGCGGCGAAGGCGAGGGCTACGCCCTCGGACTCGACAGACGTTCCGAAGGTTCCCGCGGCAGGAGGCGTTCGAACCGTATGCTGACGGTTCTCGACAAGCGCCTGATCAGGCGCCCCCGCCGCGATTGAGCGCACATTCCGAAAGCCGAACCGAACCGACGATGAAGACTCCAACGACCAGAACGGGTGCAGAGGCAAGCGTTCGTGTTGACGCCGAACTCCGTCGGCTGGTCGTCGCGCGCCTCGCCGTTGCCGGTGGTGTGGTCGGTGCCGTCGCCGGTTTCCTCGTTCTCGATGTCATCGGTCTCGTCATCGGTGCTCTCGTCATCGGCGGTATCGGCGTCGCGTTTTCCATCGCAGCCGTCGGTCGAGTGGTCTCTGGGGCGCTCGACGTCGTCACGTCGTCGGTCGACGCTCGGGCGGTCGATGCAGAAGATTTTCCAAGGCTCTTCAACCTGCTCGAGGGCCTGTGCGCCGTCACGGGGGTACAGGTGCCACGGGTGCTCGTCACGCGCGATAACTCCATCAACGCATTGGTCGCAGCCGACCCGAGCCGTACCGCGACGTCGGTCCTCGTCGTCACCAACGGTTTCGTGACGTCGCTCGAACGAATCGAGATGGAAGGCGCAGTCGCGGTGTGTCTGGCGCGTCTTCGTTCTGGTATCGCCGAGACGCAAACGCTCGCGGCTTCACTGACGATGAACACTCCGTGGTTCCTTGGCTCGTCGGCCGCGCGCCGTCTCGCCGCGCGCGCAAACTCCACGCAACTGGTTTTCGACGCCGATGTGAAGGGCGCGGGTATCACGCGCTATCCGCCGGGTCTCGCCGCTGCGTATTCGAAGATGGTCGACGGGTCGACGCGGGTCGCGAGATTTTCCCCCGAAACGGCGGGAATGTGGCTGGCCGACCCGGCTGGTGAGACCGATGTCGCCGGGGATGACGCTGTCATCAACACCCCAGGTTCTAGGGTGGAGTCCCATACCGAAGACCGTCCGCCACTCGTCGAGAGGCTGGCACTCCTCAGGGAAATCTGAAGTACTCGAACGCCACCGCAAGTGAACACCGTAAAAATCGAAGACTGGAGTACAACGTCATGAACGGAACCCCCACCCGCTCGAGACTCGTCCGCCGACTCGGCATTGCAGGTGTCGTCCTCGCATCGGCCGCACTCGCCGCGTGCGGCGGCGGTGGTGGCTCGTCGGAAACCGAGAACATCCCCGAGCCGTCGTACGGCGATGTGGCCCTCCCGTCGACTCTTCCCGGACCGACCACCACTCTGCCGGCTCCCGAGGTCATGCCGCTCACGGGTCTACCCATCACCGACGCCGCGGCGGCAACCCGCCCGGCGCTCGTCGCAAAGATCGACAATCACCCCGCAGCGCGACCGCAGTCCGGTCTCAACCAGGCCGACATCGTGTTCGAAGAGAACGTCGAGCAGTTGACGCGTTTCGCCGCGGTGTTCCACACCAATGCACCGACGAGCATCGGACCCATCCGCTCGGGTCGCACGCAGGACGTGAACCTGTTCAGTGCGTACCTGAACCCACTCTTCGTCTGGAGCGGCGGAAACGCGAAGACGACGTCGCTCATCAACAAGTCGGTTCTCGTCAACATGGGCGCACTCGTGGCGTATCAGCAGGGTGGCTATCGCCGCGAGTCGACGCGCAAGGCACCGCACAACCTGTACGCCGACGCATCGAAGATCTACCTGTTGACACCGAAGGGTGCGACGCGTCCGCCGCAGCAGTTCCAGTACCGCACCGCAAGCGACGCGATGCCGTCCGCCGCCACCGCATCGGCCGGTCTCAAGTTGTCGATGGACGGAGTCCAGGTGCAGTGGCTGTGGGATTCGGCGACGGGTGACTACCTCCGATCGATCGGCAAGGACAAGCACTACGACTTCGACAAGTCACAGATCAACGCGAAGAACGTCGTCGTCATGTTCATGCTGTACAAGGCCAGCCCTGCCGACCCCCGCAGTCCCGAAGCGCAGAGCCTGGGTGAAGGCGAAGCGTGGGTGTACACGAATGGCTCGCTCGTGAAGGGCAAGTGGGCGCGCGCGAAGGCGACGGATTCGTTCACACTGACCGACCTCGCCGGTGCGCCGATCAAGTTGACGCCCGGTCGGACGTGGGTGGAACTGCCCCGTGTGAACAAGGGCGCAGACATCCCCGCGGGATCCGACCCCGCGAAGGTCAAGTACCCCTGAGCTCCGTGGGGCGTCGAACGCGTCCCTCGGTACGATGACACCATGAGTTCGAACGTGTCCGGAACCTTCCGCGTCAAGCGCGGTCTTGCGGAAATGCTGAAGGGCGGCGTCATCATGGACGTCGTCACTCCCGAACAGGCAAAGGTCGCCGAAGACGCCGGCGCGTGTGCGGTGATGGCCCTCGAGCGTGTACCCGCCGACATCCGTCGCGACGGTGGCGTGGCCCGCATGAGCGACCCGGAGATGATCGAGGGAATCAAGGCAGCCGTCAGCATTCCGGTCATGGCCAAGGCGCGCATCGGCCATTTCGTCGAGGCGCAGATCCTGCAGGCGCTCGGTGTCGACTTCGTCGATGAATCCGAGGTGCTCACGCCGGCCGACGAGACGCATCACATCGACAAGTTCGGTTTCAACGTCCCCTTCGTGTGTGGTGCGACGAACCTCGGCGAGGCTCTGCGTCGCATCAGCGAGGGAGCCGCGATGATCCGCTCGAAGGGCGAGGCGGGAACCGGCAACATCGTCGAGGCGGTGCGCCACCTGCGCAACATCATCGGCGACATGCGCCGCATCACCCAGGCCGACTCGGCCGAACTGTTCGACTGGGCCAAGCGTCTGCAGGCGCCGTTGCCGCTGGTGCAAGAGATCGCCGAGACCGGTTGGCTGCCCGTTCCGTTGTTCTGCGCCGGCGGCATCGCCACGCCGGCCGATGCGGCACTTGCGATGCAGCTCGGAGCAGAGGC
>CAYFNP010000045.1:0-9247 GCA_964344425.1 uncultured Bifidobacterium sp.
TCGGAAAGATCTACACGCTCGGCGTCACCCCCACGCGTCGGATGTGGCGCCAGTTCCGGCTCGAGACGTACGCGGCGTCACGTTCCCGCAAAGAGCCACGCGCGGCACTTCGGCGCGTGCACTCGGCGGGCCTGTCCCGCTATCACGAGATGTTGACGGTTCGCTCGAAGATGGACGACGACGTGATCAGGCTCGTAGCCCGCGGCGGTCAGTCGATTCCGCTCGGCCTGTCGCTGCTCGAGTCGTACCAGACCGACCTGGACACGCTGAACTTCCATCCGTTCTCGTCGAGCCTGTACCAGCTGCTGAGTTCCGTCACGGGACGGGGCGGTACTGCTGACGCACGTAGTTGAGCGCGGAAATCACGCTCATCTGGCGCATCTGATCGCGCGTCGCCGGCAGGCGGAACGTTGTCGTCGACTCCGCGCCGTCTGCACCGACGAAACCCACGAACAACGTTCCAACCGGCATGCCGTCCTGTTCGTCGGGGCCCGCAACACCGGTCAACGACAGACCGACGTCGGCGCCGAGCGCTGCCTTGACTCCGCGCGCCATCTCGAGTGCCGCGGACTCGGACACGACAGGACCGCGCGACACGCCCAGCACGTCGAACTTCACCTCTGACGCGTAGCTGACGACTCCCCCGCGCAACACGCGACTCGCGCCCGCGACGTTGGTGAGTCGGCCGGTCACCAATCCGCCGGTCACCGACTCGGCGACTGCGAGCGTGTGACCGTGGTCCGCGAGAAGACCCAGCACAACCGATTCCATCGTGTCGTCGTCGATGCCGAAGACGATTCCGCCGAGAACCTCGCGCACGCGCGCTTCCCATGCGCCGAGAATGTCGTTCGCCGCGGCGTCGGTTGGGGCCGAGGCAGTCAGGCGCACCTTGATGCCCTCCCAGCCGCTCGCGAGAAAAGCGAGCGTCGGCTTGTCGTCACCCGGCGCGTCGAGTTCGGCGATGATCGGGTCGAGCCTTTCGTTCAGGCCGCTCTCGCTCTCGCCCCACGTGCGCAGGACACGGCTGCGGATGACCGCGACGCGCCCGCTTCGACGTACGAGGTCGGGCAGAATCGCCCGCTCCATCATCTCGTACATCTCGTGCGGAACCCCCGGCACGGCGTAGACCACCTTGTCGCCGACCGGGCAAATCAGACCGGGTGCAGTGCCGCGACGCTGGGGAATCACCGACGCACCGCGCGGAACGAGCGCCTGACGCAGGTTGTTTGCCGGCATGCGCCGACCCCGCGAGGCGAACATCTGGACGATCGCCTCGGCGACATCGTCGTCGTGGACGAGTTCCGCGCCCATCACGGCGGCGATGGCCTCGCGGGTGAGGTCGTCGTGCGTGGGTCCGAGACCGCCGCACATGATGACCGCATCGGCCTCGTCGAGTCGCCCGCGCAACTGGTCGATGATCCGACCGACATTGTCACCGACCTTCACCTGCACGTGGCTTGAAATTCCGTGTGCCGCCAACTGCTCGCCGATCCAGCCGGAGTTGGTGTCGACGATCTGGCCAAGCAGCAATTCGGTACCGACGGCGATCACGTCACAGCGCACGACTTCACTTCCCGTCGGGTGTTGCCGACTCGCTGCCACGAACGGCGCGCACGACGTACTGGCCGCCGCTGACCAACGTGAGACCGACCGAGAACCACAGCAGGATCTTCCATGTCCAGTCGGCATCGGTGACCGTGATCGGAATGAGGGCGAAGCCCACCGCCAACTGCTGCGCGAACGTCTTCACCTTGGCCAGACGGCTTGCCGGCAACGAGATGCCCTTTGAGCCGGCAAGCACCCGGTAGACGCTGATCATCACCTCGCGTGCGGCGATGACAACGACGGGCAACAGAGGGAACAGGCCGCGGCTGACCAACGTGAACATGGCGCCGAGCACGAGAACCTTGTCGGCAAGCGGGTCGAGGAACGCACCCGACTTGGTGGAACCGTGCCGACGCGCAAGATAGCCGTCGAAGCCGTCGCTGACGCACAGCAGGAACCACATCACGAAAGCAACCCACGATCCGTAGGAGTCGCTGGGAATGAGCGCAAAGAGGAACGGCGAGATGAGGATCCGCCCGACGGTGACCATGTTGGCCCACGTTGCGATTGCGTTCGGGTCAACGGGCACGCGAACCTCCCGCGGCGACGGGCTCTCCCACAAGATCGGGCCCCAGCGCGTCGGTGATCTCGACTTCGATCATCTCGCCCGTCGGCACGGTGTCGGGCACCTGGACGATGCCGTCGATCTCGGGCGCCTCGCGGTGACTTCGCGCGATGCCGGCTTCGTCGACGAGAACACGGTGAACCTCGCCGATGCACGCGTCGCGCCTGCGGGCAGTGATGTCGTCCTGCAACTCGCGAAGTTCCGCAAGGCGCATGGCGACGGTCGATTCGTCGACCCGCCCGGGCAGGCCAACTGCGTGAGTCCCCTCTTCGGGGCTGTATGCGAAGAAGCCGCACCAGTCGAGTTCGGCCTGCTGGACGAAGTCGAGCAGTTCGTCGTGGTCGGATTCGGTCTCGCCCGGGTAGCCGACGATGAAGTTCGAACGGAAGACGGCGCCGGACTCGCGGTCGCGGATGTCGTCGATGCGCCGCAGGAAGCGCGCGCCGTCACCCCAACGACGCATGCGGCGCAGGTGCTCTTTGGCGACGTGTTGCAGCGACAGGTCGAAATACGGAACTCCCGAGTCGAGGATGACGTCGACGAGTTCGTCGCTGAGGTCGCTCGGATACAGGTACAACAGGCGCACGCGGTCGACGCGCTCGGCAACGCTGCGCACCAAGGGCACGATTGCGCCGGCGCCGAGTTCACCCGGTCGGTCCTTGCCGTAACTTGCCAGGTCCTGTGCGACGAGAACGATCTCTCTCGCGCCGAGTTGGTCGACTTCGGACAGAATCGACGCCACGTCGCGACTGCGTTGCGGACCCCGAAACGATGGAATGGCGCAGAAACCGCACGATCGGTCACAGCCCTCGGCGATCTTGACGTAGGCCCACGGCGCGGTCGACTTCGGTCGCGGCAGATTCAACAGGTCGAATGACGGAGCCGCGGTGACGGCAAGACCGACGGGCTTGCGTCCCATCTGTACGGGAACGCCGAACCCGGCCACCTGGTCGACCTCGGGAAGTTCAGCCGCAAGTTCGTCGCCGTAGCGCTCGGCCATGCAGCCGGTCACGACCAAGCGCGCACCGCCCTTCTTCGTGTCGGCCAACGCAAGGATGGTGTCGATGCTCTCGCGGCGCGCCTCTTCGATGAACGCACACGTGTTCACGACAACGAGATCGGCCGATGACGGGTCGTCGGTGCGCGACATTCCGTCGCCCGACAACAGGCCGATGATCTTGTCGGAGTCGACCTCGTTCTTCGGGCACCCGAGGGTCTCGACGTAGAACTTCTGGCCCGATGACGCCGTCGACACGCGGTGAGTCTACCGAGCGGTGTTTCAGGCGCTCTGTTGCAGGAACTCGTACTCTTCGGGCGTCATCAACACCTGACGCGCCTTCGAACCCTCGCCGGGACCGACAATGCCGCGCTCTTCGAGCAGGTCCATGAGACGACCCGCGCGCGCAAAACCGACCTTCAGTTTGCGCTGCAACATCGACGTACTGCCGAGGCCCGACGTGACAACCAGTTCGATGGCCTGCTTCAAGAGATCGTCGTCGTCTTCGTCGCCGGTGCTGCCGCCGACGAGACCACTGCCGGAACTGCCCGCACCGGCTTCGCCCTCGATACCGCTGACGTACACGACTTCGGGGGCCTGACGGCGCCAGTGCGCCACGACTGCGCGCACCTCTTCTTCGGTGACCCACGAACCCTGGACGCGCTGCGCGACGTTGGTGTTCCCGGGCAGCAACAACATGTCGCCCTTGCCCACCAACTTCTCGGCGCCGGGCCGGTCGAGGATGACGCGGCTGTCGGTGAGGCTGGAAACCGCGAACGCCATGCGCGCCGGGATGTTGGCCTTGATGACGCCCGTGATGACGTTGACGCTGGGACGCTGCGTCGCGATGATGAGGTGGATACCGACCGCGCGCGCCTTCTGTGCGATGCGCGTGATCGAATCTTCGACGTCGCGCGCGGCAACCATCATGAGGTCGTTCAGCTCGTCGACGACAACGACGATGTACGGCAGTCGCTCGTACTCCTTGTCGACGCCGGGCTCGGGCACCAGGTCGCCACGGTCGTAGGCCGCGTTGTAACCCGAGATGTCACGGAAGCCGACCTCGACGAGCAGGTCGTAGCGCTTCTCCATTTCCTTGACCGCCCAACCGAGCGCGTTGGCCGCCTTCTTCGGGTTGGTGACGGGTTGGGTGAGAAGGTGCGGCAAACGCGCGTACTGGCCCATCTCGACCTGCTTGGGGTCGATGAGGATGAGTCGCACCTGGTCGGGCGTCGTGCGCATGAGCAACGACGTGATGATGCAGTTGAGACCACTTGACTTGCCCGCGCCGGTCGCGCCCGCGATGAGAAGGTGCGGCGTCGTTGCGAGATTCATGAAGACGGCGCGACCCGCGATGTCCTTGCCAACCGCGACGTCGAGCGGGTGCGTGGCGGCCTTGGCTTCGGGCGACGACATGAGGTCGCCGAGCGAGACGAGTTGGCGCGACGTGTTGGGCACTTCGACACCGATCGCCGAGCGGCCCGGAATCGGCGCAAGGATGCGCACGTCGGTTGCTGCCATTGCGTAGGCGATGTCGCGGTCGAGGCTGGTGACGCGGGCAACCTTGACGCCGGAGCCGAGCTCGAGTTCGTACCGCGTGACCGTGGGGCCGACCGTCATGCCGACGAGTCGCGTGTCGACCCCGTGCGATGCGAGCGATGTCTCGAGCAATTCGCCGCGCGCTTCGACCGCGGCCCGGTCGACGGCCTGGGTCGGGCTGACCGCGAGCATGTTCGCCGCAGGCAGGGTCCACGTGCCCCGACGCGCGGCGGGTCCGAGCGCAAGTTCCTCGCCATCGGGCGTGGTGACGGTGTCCTTGCGCGCGGGGCGTGGCGGGAACTCGGCACCGGCGTTGTTGTCGGCACCGGGCTCGGGCGTCGCTTTGCGGCGCGCGCGGGCCGGTTTCGCGGCCGGCTGGTCGTCGAGTGCGAAGTCATAAAGGGTCGGTCGTGGCGCGCCGGGATCGAACGCGGGCACGTGCGAGTTGTCGACCGGTCGGTCGTCGTCGAATGTCTCGGCCGGCTGTTCGGGAACCGGCGGAGCGGATTGGTCGAAGAACTGCACGTCGCGTTCGGCTTTGTCCTCGCCCCAGTCACCGGAGGTTTGTATTTCTTTGATGAGTTTTTTGGCCGCGCGCGCGGTCGGCACGGCAACGGTCGAGAAGTTCGCGCGCAATTTCTGCACGAGCACCGGCAGGGACATGCCGGTGACGATGAGAACACCACCGAGCAGCACGGCGAGCAACACGACCACCGCGCCGACGATGCTGAGAAGGGTCCGCAGTGGCTGTGCGATGACCGCGCCGATCCATCCGCCCGCCGGCGCGAGGGCATCGACCTTGGCCGTCATGTGGCCACCACCGCGCGCGAGGTGCAACAGACCGAGCGCGGCGACGACGACGATCACTCCGCCGACGGCGACGCGCAGTCGGTGTTCGGATTCGTTGCGACGGATGGCGACCACGCCGATTGCAACCAACGCAGGCGGCAACAGGAACCTGCCGAGACCGAGGATCCAGCCGAGCGCCGTGTCGATTCCGTCGCCCACCGGCCCCGCGACGTCGAGATACACGCCAAGGGCGGCGACGACGCCGGCCACGACGATCGCGATGCCCCTGAACTCGCTTTCCCGACCCGAGACCGCGGCCTTGACGGCGGCATGCTCGCGCACTTTCGAGGTCTCACGACTCGAACCGCGAGGCGCAGGACCCTTCGGCGCGCCCGACTTCTTGGGCGCGGGACGGGGTCGCGAGGCCTGTTTCGACATGAAACCAAGGTACCAACGGGGTACCGCCCGGACTGGGAATACCCCCTAGGGCCCGGTCAAGGGGTCCGAGCCGAGGATCTTGCCCCGCGGGCCGACGAGGACGCCGAACTGGCCGCCACGTTCCGACTGAACCACGACGCGGTTCAGCACCTGCCCCCCGGGACCGTCGGCAGTGATCGTGAACGCGCGCACCAGGGAGCCCGGCAGCTCGCGACTGACATTCGCATACACCTCGTCCGTGAATTTCATCGCGGACGCGTCGAACGATGTTCCGTCGGCGCTTGCTGCTTCGGTCCCTTCATCGAGTTTGCCGTTCCGCCACACGAAGTTGATCGCGTTGCCGTTCCCGTCGTCGAGAAAGAGGTTGATGAGCTCGGGCGTCGCATTGATCTCGAAGAAGCGCGGCGGACGACCCGATGCGGCGGCGACGGCAGCGACCGCCTCGTCGATCTCGTCGACGTGAAGGTCGGTGCGCGACGTCTCTCCCCCGCCGAACAACGACACGAGCGCAATCGCGACGATTGCGGCCGACACCAACGCGGCCACCACGACGAGCACTCGCTTTTTCACGCTTGACCGGCGATCAGGTTTCCATCACGACGGGCACGATCATGGGCCGACGCTTCGTCCGCGTGTTCACGAATCGTCCGGTTGCACGACGCACCACCTGTTCGAGCGCGTCGACACTGCGTTCGCCATCGGCAAGCGCAGACTCGACCGCATCGGCCACCGTGTCGCAGGCCTCGTCGAGCAGGTCCTCGGCTTCGGGGGCGTACACCCAGCCACGCGTGATGATTTCCGGGCCGGTGATGACGGTGCCCGAGGAAACGTCGACCGTGACCACCACGACGACCACGCCCTCTTCTGCGAGAACTCGACGGTCGCGCAACACGCCCTGGCCCACGTCACCGACGACGCCGTCGACGTAGAGGTACCCCGCGGGAATTCGACCCACGAGGTCGACACCGTCGTCGCTGAGTTCCACGACGTCGCCGTCCTCGCACAGGGTGATCCGGTTCTTCGGCACGCCCATCGTCTCGGCGAGGCGCGCATTGGCGACCATGTGGCGGAACTCTCCGTGGATCGGAATGAACCACTCGGGTTTGGTGACGTTGTAATAGGTGCGCAGATCGTCGGCCTGCGCGTGTCCGGTCGCGTGCACGTCGACGATGCCCGAGTGCACTACCTCGGCGCCCGCGCGCAGCAAACCGTCGATCACGCGACTGACGTGCATCTCGTTGCCGGGGATCGGATGGCTGGACAGAATGACCGTGTCGCGTTCGCCGACCTTGACCCACTTGTTGTCGCCACGTGCGAGCAACGCCAACGCGGACATGGGCTCACCCTGCGAGCCCGTCGAGATGATGCACACGTCCTCGGGTGCGTGGTCGTCGATCTGTTCGATGTTGATGAGCGACTTGTCGGGAATGCGCAGGATGCCGAGGTCGCGCGCCATGCGCACGTTGTTGTTCATCGAACGACCCATCGTCGCCACGACGCGTCCGTTGGCGACCGCGGCGTCGGCGATCTGCTGTACGCGGTGGATGTGGCTGGCGAAACTGGCCGTGATGATGCGTCGTCCCGCGTGTTCGGCGAAGAGCCCACGAAGCACATGTCCGACTTCGCTTTCGCTCGGCGCGTGACCCTTTTCCTCGGCGTTCGTACTGTCGGCCATCAACAGGCGGATTCCGGGTCCGTGTGCAAGTGCGCCGAGTCGCGAGAGATCCGTTCGGCGGCCGTCGACGGGCGTGAGATCGATCTTGAAATCTCCCGAATGCAGCACCACACCCTGTGCGGTGTGCAGTGCGATCGCGTGCGCGTGCGGCACCGAATGGGTGACCGCGATGAACTCAACGTCGAAGGGTCCGATGCGGCGCGTTTCGCCGTCGGCAACCGCGACGAGATCGGTCTTGCCCAGGAGGCCGGCCTCTTCTATGCGGTGCCGCGCGAGGCCGAGCGTGACAGCCGAGCCGTAGATCGGCATCGACAGTTCGCGAAGCAGGAACTGCAGTCCACCGACGTGGTCTTCGTGGCCGTGGGTCGCGATGCATCCCACGATTCGTTCGGCATTGTCGCGCAGCCAGGTGAAGTCCGGCAGAACAAGGTCGATGCCGTGCATGTCGGGATCGGGAAACATGAGGCCACAGTCGATGAGGACGATCTGTTCGTCCTGCTCGACGGCCATGCAGTTGCGGCCGATCTCGCCGAGACCACCAAGGAAGTGGACGCGGACTTTCGCGCGATTCGCTGCGGTCGGGCTCAACGCGACCTGAACGCCTCGAGGTTGGCCTTGACGGTTGCGGCCCGCTCGGCAACCCACGCGGGCGCTGCGCCCATCGGCAGGCGCGCGTCGCCGACGGCGAAGCCGTGCAACTTCATCATCTCCTTGCTGGGCAGCGGGTTCGGCGCGTCGTCGCCGGTCTCGTAGGAAAAGCTCTCGAGAAGCGCAGCGTTGATCCGCGTGGCCTCGGCAACGTTGCCCGAGAAGAACGCATCCATCATGCGGCGATGTTCCGGGGCCGACCAGTGGGTGGCGACTCCGATCACGCCGACCGCGCCGACCGCGAGCAGCGGCAGGGTGAGACCGTCGTCGCCGCTGTACACCTCGAAACCCGACGGCGCGTTGGCGATGACGTTCGCCGTTTCGCCCGGGTTGCCCGCGGCATCTTTCAGTGCAACGACGTTCTTGTGGTCGCGCGCCAGCGTCAGCAGGTTCGCCGACGTGATCTTGCGGCCGGTACGCACCGGAATGTCGTAGACGACGACGGGAAGAGTGGTGGCGCCGGCCATTGCGCCGATGTGGGCGGCGATTCCGGCCTGCGAAGGGCGGTTGTAGTAGGGCCCGACCGCAAGGATGCCCGCCGCGCCGAGACGCGTCGCTTCTTTGGTGAGGTGCACCGAGTGGGCGGTGTCGTTCGAACCCGTTCCAGCGATGACGGGAATGGTGACTGCGGCGATGACGGCCTCGAACAGCGAAAGCCGTTCCGGATCGGTGAGGGTCGACGACTCGCCGGTCGTACCCGAGATGACGAGACCCTCGTTGCCCTGGTCCTGCAACCACCGCGCCATGCGCGCCGCCTCGGCCAGGTCGAGTGCGCCGTCGGCATTGAACGGCGTGATCATTGCCGTCACGACGCGACCGAAACGCCCGGACATCAGAACGAACCTTCCGCGGCGCGGTCGATGCCCTGCGTGAGGATGAGGTCCTCGTGCAGCTCCATCCACACGTCGTGGTAGCTACCGCACATGACACCGGTGAACATGTTGTGCTCGCCCGCGACGACGCGCTTCGAGGTTGACTCGAGACGCGGAAC
>CAYFNP010000046.1:0-9110 GCA_964344425.1 uncultured Bifidobacterium sp.
GCGTACAGGAGACGTAGATAGTCGTAGACCTCGGTGATCGTGCCAACGGTGCTTCGAGGGTTGCGCGAGGCCGATTTCTGGTCGATCGAGATTGCCGGCGAAAGACCGTCGATGTGGTCGACGTCGGGCTTGTCCATTTGACCCAGAAATTGACGCGCATAGGCCGACAGGCTTTCGACGTAGCGGCGTTGGCCTTCGGCGTAGATGGTGTCGAAGGCAAGGCTCGACTTACCCGAACCGCTGAGACCCGTGAAGACGATCAATTGATCGCGCGGCAGTTCGACGTTGACGTTCTTCAGGTTGTGTTCTCGCGCCCCACGGACGACGATTTTCTCTGCCACGGCGCGAGACTACCGATAGGTCATCGGCGCGGGCTAACCCGCGTCACGGAGTTCGCGGCGAAGGTCCTTGATTTCGTCTCGCAGCTTTGCCGCATACTCGAACCGCATCTCGGCGGCCGCTTCGTGCATCTCTTCCTCGAGAGTCTGGATGAGTCGTGCGATCTCCTGTTGCGGAAGGGATTTCAGTTCTTTCTGCACGCGGTCACGTTCGCGATTACGCCGCTGACCCTTGCCGGGTACCGGCGCACCGTCGTCGGGGCGGAGCAACGAAAGGATGTCTCCGACCGCCTTGCGAATGGTCTGTGGATTGATGCCGTGTTCGGCGTTGTAGGCGATTTGCCGCTCGCGTCGACGACGTGTCTCCGAAATCGCGGAATCCATTGCCGCTGTCATCTTGTCGGCATACATCACGACCTGGCCGTCGACGTTTCGCGCGGCTCGGCCGATCATCTGGATGAGGGACGTCTCACTGCGCAGGAAGCCCTCTTTGTCGGCATCGAGAATTGCGACCAGCGACACTTCGGGCAGGTCGAGGCCCTCGCGCAGCAGGTTGATTCCGACGAGCACGTCGAATTCTCCGAGACGCAAGGCACGCAGGATCTCGATGCGTTGGATCGTGTCGATGTTCGAGTGGAGATAGCGCACGCGCAGGTTCTGCTCGAGAAGGTACTCGGTTAGATCCTCTGCCATCTTCTTCGTCAAGGTCGTCACAAGGATGCGGTCACCCTTCTCTACCCGGTCGTTCACCATTCCGATGAGGTCGTCGATCTGACCCTTTGTAGGTCGAACGATCACCTCGGGATCGACCAGTCCCGTGGGTCGCACGATTTGTTCGACGACGCGCTGCGAATGCGCGAGTTCGTATTTGCCCGGCGTCGCCGACAGAAACACGCACTGGTGCAGACGTTCGATCGCTTCCTCGAAGCGCAGGGGCCGGTTGTCCCGGGCAGACGGCAAGCGGAAACCGTGCTCGACCAGCGTGTCCTTCCTGCTGCGGTCGCCTTCGAACTGTCCGTGAAGCTGCGGCACGGTGACGTGACTCTCGTCGATGACCAGCAGATAGTCGTCGGGAAAGTAGTCGAGGAGGGTGAAGGGTGGCTCGCCGGGGCTGCGTCCGTCGATGTGCATGGAGTAGTTCTCGATGCCGTTGCAGTAACCCATCTCCTGGATCATCTCGAGGTCGTACTGGGTTCTCATCCTCAATCTCTGGGCTTCGAGCAACTTGCCCTGCTTCTCGAACCAAGCGAGCCGTTCCTGCAGCTCGGCTTCGATGCCCACGACGGCACGTCTCATGCGTTCGTCGCCTGCCACGTAGTGGGTCGCGGGGAAGACGATCACCTCGGAAAGTTCCCGCAGGTTCTCCCCCGTCAAGGGATCGATCACCGAGATTCGATCAACGGTTTCGCCGAACATCTCGATCCGCAGAACCGTCTCGTCGTAGGCCGGATGAACCTCGATCGTGTCGCCACGTACACGGAAGTTGCCACGACCCAGAGTCATGTCGTTGCGGTCATACTGCAGTTCGACGAGCCTCTTCAGAATGCTGCGCTGGTCGTAGTCGACCCCGACGTGCAGCTCCAACAGCTGACCGCGGTACTCCTCGGGGTCACCCATGCCGTAAATGCAGCTGACCGAAGCGACAACGATCGTGTCACGCCGCGTCAGCAGTGCCGCCGTCGCCGAATGCCGCAGACGATCGATTTCGTCGTTGATCGACGAGTCCTTTTCGATGTACGTGTCGCTCGACGCGATGTAGGCCTCGGGCTGGTAATAGTCGTAGTACGAGACGAAGTACTCGACCCGGTTCTCGGGAAAGAATTCGCGCATCTCCTGCGCCAATTGCGCAGCAAGGCTCTTGTTCGGCGCCAAGATCAACGTCGGACGTTGCACCTGTTCGATCGTCCACGCGATGGTCGCCGACTTACCCGAACCGGTGATGCCGAGCAATGTCTGGAAGCGGAGACCGGAGTCGATCCCCTCGGACAATTCGGCGATCGCCTTCGGCTGGTCGCCCGCCGGCTTGTAATCGGACACCACACGGAATGCGGCGCGAGTCTCGACCATGCCAACGAGACTAAGGGTTCAGCGTGACTCTGGGCGCTCGACGCGCCCCGCATCGGGCGGGGCCGGCGGCAGGGTGAGAATCCAACGCCACACGTCATCGACTGCTGCAGCCAGCGAGGCAAGGTCTCCCGAATTGTCGACAACGCGATCGGCGATTGCGATTCGTTGCTCACGCGACGCCTGACGGGAGATGCGCGCCTCGGCGTCGGTGCGGTCCATGCCACGGTGCGCAACCAGACGATCGACGGCGACGTCGGTGGGAAGGTCGACGACGATGGTTCCGCACAACCCCGACCGCGGATTCTCGACGAGCAACGGGATGTCCAACACCACCACGTTGTCCGTCTCGCGTTGGGCCTCGAGACGCGCGGCCATTTCGCGACCGACTGCAGGGTGCACGATTGCATTCAACGTCTTCAGGGCGTCGGGGTCCCCGAACACCCGGGCAGCAAGGGCCGGACGATTCAACGAACCGTCGGGCTCCACAACCTCGTTGCCGAACTTCTCGGCGATCTCTGCCATGACCGGCGTGCCCGGCTGTTGAAGTTCACGCGTGATGCGGTCGGCATCGATGATGATCGCTCCGCGGGCTGAGAGCATCTCGGAAACTGTCGACTTGCCGGAACCGATACCCCCGGTGAGGCCGACGAGGATCATCGTCGTGTTCCGCCGATTCGATTATTCGGTCGGCTGCTCGGGAGCGGCCGGGGCGTCCTGGCCGTACTCCTTGTAGTAGTCGGCCCATGCGGCTTCGCGCTCGGCGTCGTCGCCACCAACCCAGTTGCCGTGTTCATCGACTTCGAAGTGGCTGCGGTACTCCTCGGCCAGTTCACCACCTTCGGCTGCCTGCTTGATGGAGAGGCTGATGCGACGGCGGTCGAGGTCGAGGTCGATGATCTTGACCCACAGTTCCTCACCGGGGGTGACCACTTGCTCGGGAGCCTCGACGTGGTGTGCCGACATTTCGGAGATGTGCACCAATCCTTCGATGCCATCGCCAACCTGCACGAATGCACCGAACGGCACGAGCTTCGTGACGCGGCCATAGACCAACTGTCCGACTTCGTGGGAACCGGCAAATTCCTGCCACGGGTCTTGCTGGGTGGCCTTCAGCGAGAGGCTGATGCGCTCGCGGCTCATGTCGACGTCGAGCACCTGAACGGTGACCTCGTCGCCGACCTGCACGACCGAACCGGGGTGGTCGACGTGCTTCCACGAAAGCTCCGACACGTGGATGAGGCCGTCCATGCCGCCCAGGTCGACGAACGCGCCGAATGCGACGACGCTGGAGACGACGCCCTTGCGGACTTCTCCCGGCTTCAGGTGCGTCAGGAACTCGTCACGCTGTTCGCGCTGCGTCTCTTCGAGGAATCCACGACGCGACAACACCACGTTGTTGCGGTTCTTGTCGAGTTCGATGATCTTCGCCTGCAGAACCTTGCCGATGTACGGCTGAAGGTCGCGAACGCGGCGGAGTTCGACGAGTGAAGCCGGAAGGAAGCCCCGAAGACCGATGTCGACGATGAGACCGCCCTTGACGACTTCGATGACCGGACCCTCGACCATTCCGTCGGCGTCTTTGATCTTCTCGATGTCTCCCCAGGCGCGCTCGTACTGCGCGCGCTTCTTCGAAAGAACGAGACGACCTTCTTTGTCTTCGAGTGTGAGAACCAATGCCTCGACCCGCTCGCCGACTTTGACGATCTCGCCGGGATCGACGTCGTTGCGGATCGACAGTTCGCGGGCCGGGATGACGCCCTCGGTCTTGTAGCCGATTTCGAGGAGAACTTCGTCGCGGTCGACCTTGACAACGGTGCCGGCGACCAGTTGCCCGTCTTTGAGTTCCACCATGGTGCCGGCGATCGCGTCGGCGAAGGAGGTGTCACGCTCGGTGATTTGACGGGGGGTGTAGGTGGTGTCGGACAACGGGGAATTCTCTTTCGAAGGGACCTAAATCGGTGGACAGGACCCGAAAAACCTACCAGCGATGTCCCAAAACCAAAAACTCCGGGGATTCTGTGCCCGGAGGCGCCGCCTTGTAGGCCCCCGGTTCGACCGAATGCACCGCCTCGACCGTCAGGCCAACCGAGCGACACATCAGTCGCAATTCGCGGGGGGTAAAGCAGCCGGTCCGCAACTCTGCCTCGCGACCCCGCCCTCCGGTATCGAGAATTTCGGTTCGTTCGGTGGCGACGCCGCTGTCGGCGTCGAAAACGGCGTTCTCGTGGTATTTCACCGCGAAGTAGGCGCTGAAGGCGCTGAGCGCGAAGCCCCCACCCGGCCGAAGGCCGGCGGCGATGCCCGAGAGAACTTCGAGATCGTGCGACAGATGGTCCATCAGACCGAAGCCGCCCTGACAAAGACAGATTGCGGCGTCGTACACGGGTGGAAAGTTGAACGTTCTCGCGTCACCGCGTTCGAAGCGAACCGTCTCTTCAAGACCTTCGTTCACCGCCGCGCGGCGCGCGATGTCAATGAACGTCGCCGAAATGTCGATGCCATGAACGATCATCCCGCGCCGACCCAGTTCGAGGGCATGTCTGCCGGGGCCACATCCGACGTCGAGGACGCGCGTACCGCGAGCCAGACCCATCGCCGAGACGAGGAAATCGATCTCCTGTTTCGTGCCCTTCGTGAACGAGTACCGCAGATAGGCCTCGCCCATGTGGTCGGCCATCGCTTCGAACCAATGACCCTGTTCCCCTACTTCGCCGCGGCCCACGTCTCTCCCCACGAGGCATTGACCTCGAGCGGAACCGCCAATTCGACGGCGGTTCGCATCGTTCCCAACACGATCTCTTCAACTTTCGCTTTCTCTTTGCGCGGTGCCTCGACGATCACTTCGTCGTGAACCTGCAACACCAACCGCGCAGCCAAACCGGCGTCGGTCAGACCTGCGTCTATGCGAACGAGTGCGATCTTGAAGATGTCCGCTGCCAGGCCCTGAATCCCCGCGTTCATCGCCTGTCGCTCGCCGGCCTGACGCACGCGGAAGTTGTCGCTGCGCAATTCGGGAATCGGACGACGACGGCCGAACAACGTCTCGGTGTATCCGCGATTACGGGCCTCGGTGACCGTGCGATCCATGTAGGCGCGGACCGCAGGGAAGGCCGAGAAATACGCGTCGAGAATCTCGGTTGCATCAGCGACATCGATCGCGAGGCGCTGCGAGAGACCGTAGGCCTCCATACCGTACGCGAGTCCGTACGACACCATCTTCGCCTGCGCGCGCTGGTCGATGGTCACCTTGTCAGGATCGACTCCGAACACACGAGCCGCCGTCGCTCGGTGAATGTCGACGCCCGCAGCGAATGCCGACACGAGACCGGGATCCTGCGCGAGATGGGCGATGCAGCGCAGTTCGATCTGGTTGTAATCGGCGACCAGCAGCTCCGAACCCTTCGGAGCGACGAATGCGGTGCGGAACACGCGACCGACGTCACTGCGCACGGGAATATTGTGCAGGTTCGGGTTCTCGCTGCTGAGACGACCTGTTCGGGCGATCGTCTGGTTGAACGTCGCATGGATACGACTGTCAACGGGATCGACGACGGCAAGCAACCCTTCGCCATACGTCCCGCGCAACTTCTCGACTTCGCGGTACTCGAGAAGGCCGTCGATGAACTCGGGCCATTCGGCTCTCAACTTTTCGAGAGTTGCGGCATCGGTGCTGTAGCCGGTCTTCGTCTTCTTCCCCTTGGTCAGCCCGCGCTCTTCGAAGAGGATCTTCTGCAACTGCGTCGGTGAGTTCAGGTTGAATTCGTGACCGACCAGACCGTGAAGTGCGGTCGTCAGTTCCGCTGCTCGACGCGTCAGGTCGTCCTTGATGTCGCCGAGAACCTTGACGTCAACCTCGATCCCCCTGGCCTCCATGCGTGCCAGAACGCCGACCAACGGCATTTCGACGTCTCGGAACAGGCCGGTCATCCCCTGCGATTCGACATCGACGCGAAGGGGCTCAACGAGCGCCAAGACGGCTCTCAACGCTTCGGCGGCCGTCCTTGCCGCGTTCTCGTCGCCTGAGCCACCGAAGTCGAGTTGACCCGCGTCGGCGATCGACGCGCTACCGAGTCGGAGACCGAGACGATTCTCGGCGAGTCGAATGAGATCGTGACCACCCTCGACCGGATCCAACAGATACGCCGCGATGGCGGTGTCGAAATCGACGGCGCCAATACCGCCTCCCGCCTCGATGAGACGCCTCCACAGGGGCTTCACGTCGTGGCCGATGACATTCGTGACACTCAAGAGAGTCTTCGCGAGATCGGCGATTCGGTCAGCGGGCACGAGATGGCAGTCGCCCTCGGTCAGAACGACGATCCCGACTACTCCGGCGTCGGCAAGCCCGACGGAACTCGCCTTTTCAATCTCCTCGAGAAAGCGATCGATCTCCTTGTTCGTCGGGAACGTCACTTCAGTGCTCACCGATGCAACCGATCCCGCTGGCTCCCCGCCGTCGGATGCGGCTTCCGCTCCCGAGAAACCGGCAAAGGCGTCCCGCAGACGTTTCGACATCGTCTTCATCTCGAGGAAGTCGAGCATCCGCTGCGCCGCGCCCCAGTCGGGTCGAGGCACGCATGAACCGGGCGACACCGGGATGTCGAGATCGTCGCGCAACACCATGACGCCCGCGTTGCGCATCACCCGCTCACGGCCCTCTTCGAGCGAAGCTCGCAGTTTCGGCGTCTGGGTCGACGCGGAGTCAAGGATCGCACCAAGGTCGGGGTGCTCGTTCACCAACTTCGCCGCCGTTTTTTCTCCCACACCGTTTGCGCCCACGAGGTTGTCGCTGGGGTCGCCCCTCAATGCCGCGTACTCGACGTACCTCGACGCAGGAACTCCGGTGCGCTCGAGGATGCCAGCCTCGTCATAGAGCGCGTAGTCGCTGACGCCACGCTTGTTGTAGAGAACGCGCACACGGGGATCTCGCACCAGCTGAAACGCGTCGCGATCGCCCGTGACGATGACGATGTCGTCGCCCTCCTCGTCGCACTTTCGAGCGATAGTGGCGATGATGTCGTCGCCCTCGAAACCGGCCATGTCGAGCACCGTGACGCCGAGCACCTCGAGAAGTTCGCGGATGATGCCGATCTGTTGTCGAAGAATGTCGGGGGCCGATTCGCGCTGCGCCTTGTATTCGGGCACGGCGGTGTGCCGAAACGTGGGCTCAGGACGATCGAAGACGACGATCAACGTGTCCGGACGCTGGTCCTTCAAAAGGTTGGCGAGCATCGAGGCAAATCCAACGACTGCGTTGGTCACTTGCCCGGTCGATGTCGCCATGTCCGACGGCAACGCGAAGAAGGCCCTGTACGCGAGGGAGTTGCCGTCGAGGGCAAGACACTTCATGAATGCAAACTAGGGCATCAGGGTGCCGGCGAGAATGCGCTCGGCGACGTCGCGCATTTTTGTCCGCTCGGACATCGCCATGCGCTGTATGTAGGCGTACGAGTCGGCTTCGGTCATCCCCGCCGAGTCGATGAGCATGCCCTTCGCGCGGTCGATGAGCTTGCGGGTTTCGAGTTGTTCCTCGAGGGCACCCACCTCGCTCGCAAGAACGCGCAGTTCGCGGAAACGACCAAGAGCAACCTCGATGGCGGGCACCAGGTCTGATTTCTGGAACGGCTTGACGATGTACGCAAGCGCTCCCGCATCGCGGGCCTCTTCAACGATTTCGCGCTGACTGAACGCCGTCAGCAACACGACGGGACAGATCTGCTCGGCACTGATGACACGTGCGGCACCAAGACCGTCGAGACCCGGCATCTTGATGTCGAGAATTGCCAGATCGGGGCGATGCTCCCGAACGAGTTCGATTGCGTGATCGCCACGACCGGTTTCGGCAACGACCTCGTAGCCCTCTTCTTCGAGAGTTTCGCGCAGGTCGAGCCGGATGATCGCCTCGTCCTCGGCGATGACCACTCGCGTCGCCATCACTCGCCGCCCGAAGCGCCGCTCGCGGACAAACGATCGAGCAACTCGTCCTGCCGAACTTCCAGGTCGACAACCTCGCGCCGAAGATCGTCGCGGTGTCGACGCATCGCGGCAACGTGTGCCGAGGCCTGCCGGAACTCGTAAGCGGCATCGGGGGTCTCGGAAACGAGCGCACGAAGCTCGTGGCTGGACGCCTCGTCTTCGAGCGCTGAAAGTTGTTCTTCGGCCACGGCCAACTTCGCGCGAGCTGCGCGGAGACGGGCTGCATTTTGTTCGAGTCGACGATTCAAGAGCCAACCTCCGTTCTTCTTGCTCATGGTGTTCCGTTCGTCCGGCTGTCGTGCCCGAGGTGGGATTCGAACCCACACGTCCTTGCGGACAGCGGATTTTGAGTCCGCCGCGTCTGCCGTTCCGCCACTCGGGCATCCGAATGGAACGAAAAGGCTACTGGCGAGTAAGTCGAATGCTCGTGGGTGTCGGGGATACAGAGACGGCCCAGCCCCAACACCAACGTCTAACCTCGTTGCGTGCTCGCTTTCACCTTTCCCGGTCAGGGCTCGCAGCGCCCCGGGATGGGCCGTCCCTGGCTCGATCACGACAGCTGGGAGTTGGTCTCGGAGGCCTCGGAGATCGCCGGCCGCGACATCGGCCGACTGCTCCTCGAGGCCGACGCGGACGAACTGAAAGACACGCGCAACGCCCAGTTGACCACCTATGTCTCCTCGCTGATGGTTCTCGACGCCGTCGAGCGCCTCGGCATCGAGCCCAGTT
>CAYFNP010000047.1:0-5495 GCA_964344425.1 uncultured Bifidobacterium sp.
TGACGCGCTCGAGCAATGACTCGGCGGCAGGGTCCCAGCCGAGACACTGCAGACTCGTGGACCGGACACGTTCGATCAGCGCCGTTGTCGTTGCATCGCAGGGTGTTGGTTTCTGTCGTACCTCGCGCAGTTTCATGCCGTCGAGGCGCCACTCGATGCGGTTGACGACGTCGTTGCGTTCACGGTCCCAGACGATGGCGTTGTCGACGGTCATGCGTTCGGCCAGCAGGTCGGTGATGTCGTCGGCGGACACTGCGGCGGCGAGACGCATGCGGGTGTTCTTTCTGTCGCCATCGACGTCGGCGGCGACGAGGAACTGCTCGTCGGCGAGGTCCGATGTCTTTGGCACCCACGCGCCGGTGCCCGTTCGCAGTTGGAATTGTCCGGCACCGGTTTTCCTGACCGCAAGTCGATCGGGATACGCCAGCAGCAACAGAGCGCCGACGCGAGAGGCACGTGCCGAGCCGGTGGTGGCCGTACGACCGGTGCGCCGGAGGATGTCGCGTGCCTGGTCGCGCACCCGTGCAGCTGCACGGCCGTCGATGCGGTCGTCACGGATGCGGTCGTCGATGCACTCGACGCGCCAACCCAGATCCTCGGGTATCGAGTCGCGGTTCGCACCATTGGTGCGCACCACGTCGCGGTCTTCGAGAAGTGCAGCTACAAGGCAGGCGGTCCATACGTCGGCGTCGTGTGCTCCGATCACCATCGCGGCGAGGCGGGGATGAAGGGGAACGCCGAGCATCGCGCGTCCGCGTTGGGTGATCCGACCTTCGCCATCGATCGCACCGAGCAACGAGAGCAATTCACGCCCTTGGTCGATGCTCGCTCGCGGTGGCCGGTCGAGAAACGGAACATCGTCGACGTTGACACCCCATGCGGCGAGTTCGAGTGCGATTCCCGCGAGGTCGACCTGCAGTATCTCGGGCTCCACCTGCGCGCGCCTGGCACGGTGTTCGGCCTGGGGCCACAGACGGTAGGCGCGACCGGGCCCAAGGCGACCCGCGCGGCCGGCACGTTGGTCGGCCGACGCGCGACTGATGTTTCCGATGGTCAGTTTGGACATGCCCGTGTTCGGATCGAAACGTGGCGATCGTGCGAGACCCGAGTCGATGACGACGCGCACACCGTCGACCGTGAGCGAGCTCTCCGCAATGTCGGTCGAGAAGACGATGCGACGTCGACCCGGTCTGCTCGGTGCGAGGGCGGCGTCCTGCTCGTCGACCGTCAGCGCGCCGGCGAGCGGAAAAAGATCGACGTTCGTGTCGACGACACGCGCCGAGGCCTCGATCGCGCGACGTATCTCGCCGATGCCGGGAAGAAAGACAAGGATGTCGCCGTCGGTTTCGCGAAGGGCGCGAAAGACGGCGTCGGCGACCTTGTTCTCGAGTCGGTCGGAGTCGCGGCGTTGCCCCTTCTTGACGGTCGGTGCTTGCAACCAGTCGATGTCGACGGGGTGCAAAGTGCCGTCGCTCGACACGGCAGGTGCTGAAACGCCGTCGGTCGACAGGTAGTCGCACCACCGTTCGGTGTCGGGCGTCGCCGACATGAGAACGATCCGCTGGCTGGTGCCGAGCGACCGCTGCGCATGCATCAACAACCCAAGACCGAGGTCTCCGGGCAGGTTGCGCTCGTGCACTTCATCAAAGATGACGATGCCGAAGCCGGGAAGATCGGGGTCGTTCTGCAGGCGACGCGTCAGTACGCCTTCAGTGACCACTTCGATACGCGTCGATGCGCCGATGATGCGTTCGTCACGGGTTTGGTAGCCGATGGTTTCGCCGACCTTTTCGCCCAGCATCTGCGCCATGCGACGTGCCGCGGCGCGCGCGGCGAGTTTGCGTGGCTCGAGCATGATGATGCGCTCATCTGCGCGGATCATCCCGCTCTCGAGCAGACGGATCGGCGCCAGAGTGGTCTTGCCCGACCCCGGCGGGGCGACGAGAACGCAGCGACGGCGGGTTTCGAGTGCCGCGATGAGATCGGGAATGCACGCCTCGACCGGGAGACCGGTCGGCGCGAGAGTCACACGAGCGCCGGAGTTCCGGCGTACGGACTGGGATCTTTCGGCCCCGGAATGGTGGGTGCCGACCACGCCGTGGTGGTGGCGATTGATTGTGCGACCTTGCGCCATTCGACGGGTCGCCAACCTTCTGCGGCTGCGGGAACAGTCAGGTCGCTGCGCACGAAAGCGAACGCAGGAAGCGCCTGCAAACCGAGCGAGCGCACCGCGGCACGATCGGGATCGGCAAAGACGAGGAACTCGTCGGCGAGTGGTCCGAGGAACTGCTTGGCTTCGTCGGGCGTCGCGGTGACGATGAAGTTGACGCGAACCGCGGCACCGGAGAATCCGCGCATGATGCGGGCAGCGGTATCGAGAATCCACGAACTCTCGTTGGTGAACGGGTCGATGACGACCGATGCGAGGTGAAAGGTGGTCAGCCACTCGCGCAGTGGGCGCGGGTCGCCGGTGAGGGGAGTGAGGACGAGGTCGGCCGAGGGGGTGTTTGCCACGGCTGAAACGGTAGCAAGTCGGCACTACGTTGGATGAAGTGCATCCGATCGAACACCTGAGGTATCTGGCACGTGCCGGATATGCCGATGCCCCGGAACTGGTGTCCGAAACGGCCTCTGCTCTGCGTTACCTCGGTGCTGACCCGGCGAGTCTGGTGCTCACTTGTCGTCGCATCGTCGAGAAACATCCCGCGTGCGGCCCTCTGTGGTGGTTGTGTGCCGAACTTCTGACCGCACTCGAACCGCGCGAGACGTTGCGTCGCTGCGTCGACGAGGTGCACGGCGACTCGACCCCGGTGCACGTCGCCGAACTTCTGGCGACACGCTTTCCCGAGGGGGCCATGGTCGTGGTCAACGGTTGGAGTTGGGAATTGGCGGTCGCGCTCGCCCAGTCATTTGACGTCGAGGTGTGTGTGGTCGACGGCGACCACGGGGCCGACCACATGGTCCGCGTCCTTGAACGCGCCGACGTCGTGACGCATCTGGTCGATGCCCAACGCGCATCTGCGGCCGTCGGTGAGTCCGATGCCGTGCTCGTCTCTACATCGTTCGCCGGCGGTTCGTCGCTGTGGACGCCGATCGGATCCGCACAGCTCGCCGCGGCCGCATATTGCGCCGGGCTCGACGTGATTGCAACCACACCGGTCGGCACCCGACTCCCGAACGCGTTCGTTGAATCGATCGTCACGATGATCGACGACGACGTGCGGGGTGAGGCGTGGCACCGTGACGTCGAGTCGATCGGGCTCGGCGTCATCACGACCCTCGTCGGCCCGCGTGGCATCGAAGATGCGCGCAGTCATGTCGCCGCAGGCCTCGCGCCCGAGGCGCCATTGGCGGCCGAACTCCTCGTGCGCTCTGCGATGTAGGTTGGTTCGCATGGGCGAACTCGTGACATTCAAGAGCAACGGAACGACGGGGCAGGGGTATCTCGCCGACGGCAAAGGCCCGGGCATCATCGTGATCCAGGAATGGTGGGGTCTCGTACCGCACATCAAGTCGGTCGCCGATCGCTTCGCAGCCGAGGGGTTCACTGCGCTCGCGCCCGACCTGTACCACGGTGAGGCAGCAACCGAACCCGACGAAGCCGGCAAGTTGATGATGGCGTTGAAACTCGACAAGGCAGGCAAGGACCTGAGCGGTGCCGTCGATTTTCTCCAGCAGCGCACGGGGCGCACCAAGGTTGGTGTCGTCGGATACTGCATGGGGGGCGGTCTTACCCTCACGCTCGCCTGCCAGCGACCCGATGCAGTCGCGGCCGCAGCTCCGTACTACGGCGTCATCCCGTGGCCCGATGCCCAGCCGAATTGGGACGCGCTGACTGCAGTCGTCGAGGGTCACTACGCAGAGAACGACGCGTTTGCGTCACCCGAAGCCGCACATGCCCTTGAAGCCGACCTGAAGAAGCGCGGCAAGCATGCGACGTTTCACGTCTACCCCGGAACGCACCACGCGTTCTTCAACGACGAACGTCCCGATGTGTACCACGAGGCCGCGGCGACCGCGGCGTGGCAGCGCACGCTGTCGCTGTTCCGCAACAACCTCTGATCAGGCGAGTTCGGCGATCGCGTCAGCGATTGCAATCAGGCGTTCGGCATTCGCCACGTGAAGGTTCTCGATCATCTTGCCGTCGAGCTGCACGACGCCCTTGCCTTCGGCGCGTGCGGCATCGAAGGCTTCGATGACGCGGCGAGCGTGCTCCACTTCGGCTTCGGTGGGCGCCCACACGTCGTTGGCGATTGCAACCTGGTCGGGGTGGATCAACGTCTTGCCGTCGAAGCCCATCTGCATGCCCTGGGTGCACTCGTCGCGGAAGCCGTCGGCGTTCTTGATGTCGTTGTAGACGCCGTCGAGAATCGGCTTGTTCGCCTCGCGCGCGGCGAGAAGTGCGGTGGCGAGATGACTGATCACCGGTGCACGTCCGGGAACCTGAACGGCGCGGAGCTCTTTGACGAGGTCGTTCGTGCCCATGACCAGTACCGCAACGCGCGGGTGTGACGCGATCGCGCGGGCGTTGAAGATTGCCGACGGAGTTTCGACCATCGCCCAGATCATCATTTCCTTCGGGGCCCCGGCAGCGTCGAGGTGCTTTGACACCTCGTCGATCATCGCGGCGTCTCCCACCTTCGGAATGACGATCGACGACGCGCACGATTTCGCGGCGGCGGCAATGTCGGCGGCACCCCACGGCGTGTCGAGACCGTTGCAGCGGATCGTGATCTCGCGTTTGCCGTAAGCGCCCGATGATGCAGCCGCCACGGCGTTGGTACGGGCGGCGTCCTTCGATTCGGGTGAGACGGCGTCTTCGAGGTCGAATATCAGTGCATCAGAAGCGATGGACTTGGCCTTTTCGAGGGCGCGCTCGTTGGCGGCCGGCATGTAAAGGACGGATCGGCGGGGGCGAAGCTTCGACATGTGATCGTGCTGCTTTCTCTTCAGAATCCGTACAGCGAGGCCAGTTGCGGATCGCGGGCGGCGAGACGCTGCGCGAGTTCGACGACGACCTTGCACTGTTTCACGGAGGCGTCGTCCTCCATCTTTCCGTCGAGCATGATCGCGCCGGTTCCGTCGCCCATTGCCTCGATCACGCGTTGCGCCTGCTTGACGTCTTCGGGGCGCGGGCTGAACACGCGCTTGGCGATGTCGATCTGTACGGGGTGAAGGCTCCATGCCCCGACGCAACCGAGCAAGTATGCGTTGCGGAACTGGTCTTCGCATGCGACGACGTCCTTGATGTCGCCGAACGGACCGTAGAAGGCGAATATTCCGTTCGCGACGCATGCGTCGACCATGCGCGCCATCGTGTAGTGCCACAGGTCCTGTTGGTACGTCGCGCGTGGTGCATCGGCGTTGTCCGGGTTCGGGTCCTGGCGCACGACGTAGTCGGGGTGGCCGCCGCCGACGCGGGTGGTCTTCATGCGACGGTTCGCTGCAAGGTCGGCGGGTCCGAGCGAAAGTCCCTGCATACGTGGCGAGGCCGC
>CAYFNP010000047.1:5595-9041 GCA_964344425.1 uncultured Bifidobacterium sp.
CGCGTCCACAACTGCGTGTCGCCCATCGGCATGGTCTTCGCAACGTTGATGAATCCGCGCCGCGCGGCTTCTTTGTCGGCCATCGGAATTGCGTCCTCGAGGTTGCCGAGGATGATGTCGACGGTCGGGATGACGTCGGGCAGTTTGGCGACGACCTTCTCGAGTTGCGGCGGGAAGAAGTGGATCACCCTGCTCGGTCGGAAGGGGATTTCGCGGAGTGGTTCAGGGGCACCGATCGCGAGTGGTTTGAAGAAGTCCTTGGCGCTGCGCACGGGGGAAGCGTAGGTCGGGCGGGTTTCGGTGACGAAACCCGCCTGCGAGACTGATTGCGTGAAGGGCTCCCTCGACGCCGTGTTGTTCGATGCCGGCGGAGTGTTGGTGCTGCCCGACCCCGCGGTACTTGCTCCGTTGATCGCGTACTACGGCGGTGACGCCCGGCACGACACCTACGTACGGGCGCACTACGCGGGAATGGCCGCGAAGTCGGCCGCCACGGTCGGTGAATCGGATTGGACCCACTACAACGCCGCGTACCTCGACCAGTTGTCGGTGCCCGACGAGCATCGACACGCCGCGCTCGAGGTCCTGACCCATGTGAAGTCCAACGCTCGCTTGTGGCGACATCCGATTCCCGGTTCGGCCGATGCATTGCGCGAGCTTTCGACGCGCGGCGTTCCGATCGGGATCGTCAGCAACGCGAGTGGACAGATCGAATCGACCCTCGTCATCAGCGGCATCTGTCAGGTGGGTGACGGGCCGCATGCAAACGTGCGGTGCGTCGTCGACAGCCACGTCGTGGGTGTCGAGAAACCCGACCCGAAGATCTTCGATCATGCGCTGGTGCACTTTCCCGGCATCGAACGATCGCGTATCGGCTACGTGGGTGATTCGCTGATCATGGACGTGCGCGGAGCACGTGCAGCCGGTCTACGGCCGATTCTCGTCGACCCCTTCGACGACGCGACGGGCCACGATGTGACCCGAATCAGTTCGATCGCGGAACTGCTGGACTGGTTCTGACTACTTGCCCGCGGCGTCGACCAGCTGGCGGGCGATCACCTTCAGGCACAGCGTCTCGTCGGCACCTTCGAAGATCGACAGCACGCGCGCGTCGACGAAGAGTCGGCTGACGGAGTACTCCTCGGCGTAGCCGTAGCCACCATGGATCTGCATCGCCTCGCGGGCAACCCATTCGGCCGCCTTGCAGACATAAGCCTTGACCATGCTGGCTTCCATTGCGCCTTCGCCCTTGGCCATCAACTTGGCGACGGCGTAGGAGAACTGACGGCTTGCCTGGATGACGGTGGTCATGCGACCGAGCTTGGCCTTCGTGAGTTCGTAGTCGTAAACATTTCGGCCGAACACCGAGCGGTTGGTCGCGTAGTCGAGTGCGGCCTCGTACGCCGCCTGCATGACGCCGACCGCGCGCGCCGCAGTCTGCAGACGACCGTTCTCGAATCCGGCCATCTGGAAGTAGAAGCCCTTGCCGAGACCGCTGTCGCCGCCGATCAGGTTCTCGGCCGGCACCCACCAATCTTCGAGCGCGATTTCGTAGGAGTGCATTCCGCGGTAACCGATCGTGTCGATCGGGCGACCCTCCATCTTTCCGCCCTCGGCCTGGTTGAACATGAAGCCGTGTGCATCGCCGTGCGGCTTGGGCACGATGAAGAGGCTGAGGCCCTTGTGTCCGAGGCTGCGGTCGGGATTGGTGCGCGCGAGAAGCATCAGCACGTCGGCACGGGCGCCGAAGGTGCACCACGTCTTCACACCGTTGATGCGCCAACCCTTGCGACCGTCGGCAAGGTCGGACGGAGTTGCCGTGACCTTGATGTTGGCAACGTCGCTTCCGAAGTCGGGTTCCGTGACGGCGACCGCTGCAAGCACCTCGGCACTGGCCAACTTGGGCAGCCACTCGTGCTTTTGTTCTTCGGTGCCGCCCTTCATCAGCGCGCGGGCGAGGATTTCGGGCCGAGTGATCAGCGATCCGCCGATGCCCAGCGAACCGCGGGAGAGCTCTTCGGTGGCGATGACGTTGCCCATGTATTCGCCGTCGCCGCCCTCGCTGTATCCGCCGTATTCGGAGGGAATGGAGAGGCCGAAGGCACCCATCTCGGCGAGACCGGCGATGATTTCCTCGGGAACGTCGGCGTTGTGACGGTGAACGTGCTCGGCGCGGGGAGCGACTTCCTTGTTCGCGTACGACCTGAACGTGTCCTGCACCATTTCGAAATCGGCGTCGAGGTGACGCGGTCCCTGCTGGTCGGCGAGCGAGGCGAGGAAAGCGGGCGAACGAAACGCGCTGACGAAGTCGTGTCCGAACGAAAGGTCGGCGGCGGTGACGCCCCACAGGTTTTCTCGGCCGATGAGACGCGTCACGAGGTCGTGGACCATGTCGGCGGTGAACGCACACGTGAGGCGCGCTTCGGCGTCTCCCTTCGCGCCGTAGTCGAGCATCGAGCGCGCAGTCTCGACCGCGGCCGCCGCGTGTGCCAGGTCGTAGGCGAGCACTTGCTGCACGTCGGGTCCGCCGTTCGCGGCGAGGTTGCGGACGGCCTTGCCGACCATCGCGCGTGCCGTTTCGATGATCGTGGCGGCGGTCTGGAGATCGGGTGCGGGGAGGGACGCGGTGCTTGCCATGGCTCGGAACGCTAGTCGTGGCCGTCGGTACGATGGGAAAGTGAGCGACCAATCGACGAGTGCAATCGAACGCCTTCGTCGCGGGATGCCGCCGACCGAGACCCACGGCGAAACCCACGCCATCGTCGCCTGGTTGGGCGGCCGCGAGGTGCTCGCAGTGTTCGGTCAGGGATACGACACGCCATGCGGTCCGGGTGTGACACACATCTCGTGGTCGATGGCCAAGAGCATGACCCAGGCTCTCGTGGGTTTCATGGTGCTCGACGGTCTCGTCGACATCGACGCCCCCGCGGCCGTTCCCGAGTGGGTGCATGACGCGCGCCGCGAGATCACGCTGCGCCACTTGCTCGAGATGCGGTCGGGTCTCGACTGGATCGAGGTGTACGAAGAGGGCGCCGAGTCGCACGTTGTCGAGATGCTCTTCGGTGCGGGTCGCGAGGACCACGCGGCATACGCCGCGAGTCGACCACTTGCGCACGCTCCCGGTACGAGTTGGTTGTATTCATCGGGCACGACGAACATCATCAGCCGCGTACTTGGTGACGTTCTCGGGGGTGACGACATCGTGGAACGACGTCGTCGGATGGAGTCGTACATCCGGGCACGTCTCTTCGATCCGCTCGGCATGACAAGCGCAAGTGCAAAGTTCGATCCCGCGGGCAACTTCGTCGGCTCGTCGTACGTTTATGCCACCGCCGCCGACTTCGCGAGGTTCGGACGCATGTACGTCGAGCCTGCCGGAATGTTGCCGCGCGCCTGGGTCGACCTCGCACGCACGTCCGTCGCGACTGATCCGGAAACGGGCAACG
>CAYFNP010000048.1:0-9028 GCA_964344425.1 uncultured Bifidobacterium sp.
CAGCGGGGGGACAGTGGGGAGAAAGTGGGGGGAAAGACTTGCAATGTGGGGGAAAGTGGGGCATAGTGGTGAACAACCAGGGGGAGGTGGTGCCTGCCCCGTGGCTGCGGGTGGGAAAGGTCCCACGCGGCGGAGAAGAGGCGCCGGGACGGAGACGACGTGTTTGTCGGTACGCACGAGCGGCAGCTCGACCCCAAGGGTCGGCTTGCATTGCCCGCTGCGTTCCGGCCGCAGTTGGAACCCCGTTGCTACCTCGTTCTCGGCGATGACAAGTGCGTCAGCGTCTGGACGTCGGACAACTTCAAGAGCTTCGCCGATGAACTGATGGACAAGGTCCGTCGGGGTGAGTTGGACCGCGACAAGTTGCGGGCCATCTCGGCGAGCGCGATGGAAGTTGTCATCGACGGTCAGGGCCGCATCTTGCTCACCGAAGAGATGCGTGGATTTGCGGGTCTCAGTCTCAATTCGAAGGTCACCGTCACCGGTGCATTCGATCGCGTGGAAATTTGGGAGCCCGCGCGCTTCGAACGCATCGCAACCACCGGCACCGAAAAACTCGCCGGCGGGGAGAAGTGACGGCGATGTTCGTGAATTCCCAAACGTTTCGCTCACCGGCAGTCTCTCGGTCGGCAAGATGGCTAGCCCCAACTCCGCCCGCTACCGTCTCGCTTGTTCCGGGGAGAAATCCCGGCGGCACTCGTCGGCCGAGGGGCTGCCGGTGAGCGAAACAACTTTCTTCCACGCGCCGGTGATGGAGCGCGAGGTCGTCGCGGTCTTCGCCCCGGTGCCTGCGGGAACGATCGTCGATGCCACGCTCGGCGGTGCGGGTCATGCGGTCGCGCTGCTCGAGTCACGTGCCGATCTGTCGGTGCTCGGTGTGGATCGCGATGACGTGGCGATCGACGCGGCCTCGATGCGACTCGCCGGTTTTGGCGCACGTGCCCGCGTGAGGCGCTCGGGTTTCGCGCATCTGGCCGAAATTCTGCGTGAAACGAACCTCGAGCGGGTCTCCGGTGCGCTCTTTGATCTCGGCGTCTCGTCGCCCCAACTCGACCACAGCGAGCGCGGGTTTTCCTACCGTGTCGAGGCCCCCCTCGACATGCGCATGGACAGGACGCAGACCCTGACCGCAGCCGACGTCGTGAACACTTACGACGTCGACGATCTCGCGTCGATCCTCCGCGAGTACGCCGACGAGCGTTTCGCCGGTCGTGTCGCCGCAGCCATCGTTGCTGCGCGACCGATCACCACCACTTCGCAGCTGGCCGCCACTGTCACTGCAGCGATCCCCGCCGCGACCAGGCGTCGCGGCGGGCATCCTGCAAAGCGGACGTTCCAGGCGATCCGCATCGAGGTGAACGGCGAGCTCGCCCAACTTCCCGTGGCGCTCGAGGCCGCCATCGATGCCACATGCGAACAGGGTCGAGTTGCGGTGATCTCGTACCACTCGGGCGAGGACCGGATCGTGAAGGACGTGCTGCGCCGCGCCGAAACCGGTGGGTGCACCTGTCGTGCGGGTCTGCCGTGCGCCTGTGGTGCCACGCCCCGCGTCAGTCGCGTGCGCGCGCCACGAACGGCATCGGCGTCGGAAATCGCCGCCAACCCACGCGCGCGGTCGGCACGCTTGCGCGTCGTCGAAAAATTGGCGGTGGCGTGATGGCCGAAGTTCTTCGCGACGTTCAACCGTCCCGACGCCCGGCGGTCGCGCCGGTTCGCGCGCCGCGTCCGCGACTCGTTGTCATTCAACGTGGAAGCCGTCTCGTGTGGGCGATCAGCGTTGCTGCGCTGAGCCTTTGTGCGCTGCTCCTCTTTGCGGCTTTGCTTCGCACCGAACTGGCCAAACAACAGCTACGTCTCGACGGGTTGAACAAATCGGTCGTGATGGCCCGCGATCATTACAACGACCTTCGCCATGAGAGGGCCTTTCTCGAATCCCCGGGCCGCCTGTCGTCCGAAGCAGCGATGCTCGGAATGAAGCCCGCCGGTACCGCAAAGTTCGTCGCCGTCGACCCGGTTGTCGTTGCCGAGGTTCTTGCATCGACAGGTGACTTGATGGACCGTGTCGCCGACGAGGCGACCTCGCCGCTCGACGAGTTCGGCCGGATCAAGTCGGAAGTCGATGCCACGCCGTAGCGCTCCACGCAACGAACGTCGCGCGGCAGACGCGCCGCGTCCGGCGCCCCGTGAACGTGCTCACGTGCGCTTGGTCGAGGCCGACCGCGGGCGTTCACGCGCACACCAGGGACGGCGCACGCATGCCGGCAACCGGCCGCGACCCTCGTCCGATCCGCGCCGCGCGCCGACGGCGCGGCGGTCGGCCGGCGCCCGTCCCGTGCAGCGTCGTGCTCCGCGTCGACGTCCATCGCGACTGCTGAAGGTTCGTCGCGTTCTCGTCCGTCCGGCGAGAACAAGGCAGGCCGCGCCGAACATTCGCCGGCGTTTGCGCGCTGCGGTCGGTGTGCTCGGGTGCCTGCTCGTTTTCCTCATCGGCAAGGTCACCATTCTTCAGACGGTGTCGGGTGACGAGTACCGGGCTGCGGGTCTTGCCGCACGCATGCGCACGACCGCACTTCGTGCCGAGCGTGGTGCGATCTTCGACCGCAATGGTCAGGAGATCGCCATGTCGGTGCCGACCATGACGCTGTATGCCGACCCGACGATGGTCGACGATCCCGCGGGGACTGCACGCGCGGTGGCGGGTCTCATGCAGCTCGACGCGGCACGGGAAGCCGAACTTGCCGCGACGCTCGCCGCGCGCGAGTCGAGTTTCACCTTCATCGCGCGCCAGATCGACCCGGCGCGTGCAAAGGCCGTGACCGATCTTCGACTACCCGGAATCGGGGCGTACAAGGAGCCCCAACGTGTGATCGTGGATCCATCGGCCCTGGCCGTCGTCGGAAAGACCGACACCGATGGCGTCGGCACGGCCGGTCTCGAACTGCAGTACAACGACATCCTCACCGGCGTCGACGGTCGTTTCGTGCGTGAACAGGACAAGGACGGTCGGTCGATTCCCGGCGCGAGCAACGTCGAAGTTGCGCCAGTTCCCGGAAACGACCTCGTCCTCACCATCGATCGGTCGATTCAGTACCAGTTGTCGCAATCGCTCTTCGCGCGTGTCAGGCAAATCAATGCCCGCGGCGGAACCGCGATCGTGATGAACTCGAAGACGGGAGACATCTACGCGATGTCGAACGTGAGGCGCAATGACGACGGGACCTATTCGAACAGCGGCAACTTTGCGGCGGTCGAGGCACACGAAACCGGCTCGACGGCCAAGGTCTTCAGTATCGCAGCATCGTTGAACGAGGGTGCCGTGCAGCCCGACAGCGTGTTCCACGTGCCGGGCATCCAGAAGTTCGACGAGTACCTGATCCGCGATGCCTATCCGCACCCGACCCAGGCGATGTCGGTCCGCGAAATTCTGGTCAAGTCCTCGAACCTCGGCACCGTACTCACAGCGCAACGAATCACCAGTGCGACGTTGGAGTCGTATCTGCATGCATTCGGATTCGGCGACAAGACCGCCATCGACTTCCCGGACGAGAGCAGCGGAATCCTGAAGCCGGTCGAGAAGTGGCGCGGCACCGAGAAGATCACGGTCGCCTACGGCTACGGATTCGCCTCGACTTCCTTGCAGCTCGTCTCGGCGGTGAACGTCGTGGCGAACAACGGCACCTACGTTGCGCCACGACTCGTGCAGGCGACGATCGACAACGACGGCCGCACGCACGACATCGCACCTTCGTCGACCCGACCCGTGCTCACGCAACAAACCGCGACGCAGATGAACATGATGATGCGTGACGTGGTCTGCTTCGGTACGGGCACGCTCGCCAAGATTCCCGGCATGACTGTGGCGGGCAAAACCGGAACGGGATACAAGGTCCAAAAAGACGGCACGTACGGCTCCGACACCACCGGTCGCAAGTACTTCGCGTCGTTCGTCGGCTTCATTCCTGCCGAGGACCCGCAGGTGACGATTCTCGTTTCGATCGACGAACCCGACTCGAGTTCGCGCGACCGCTTCGGCGGTACGGCCGCGGCGCCGGTCTTCTCCGAGGTGGGTTCGTTCGTTGCGCGTGAACTGCGCATCAAGCCCCCCGCGACAACCCAACCCTGCGCGAAGGTCGACCCGTACGCACGAGAAGGGGAGACCGGGCACTGACCCGGGGCCATGGCGGTTCGACTCTCCGAACTCGCGGCCGAACTCGACCGGCGTGGCGTGATGCGCCGCATTGTCGGCGACTGCGACATCGATGACGTCAGCATCGACTCGCGCGCCGTCGGGCAAGGCACTCTGTTCGGTTGCGTGCCCGGTTCGACGCACGATGGCCACGACTTCGCCGCTGGTGCCGTGCGGGACGGGGCAGTGGCTCTGCTCGTCACGCGGGGGGTCGGAGTCGACGTTCCGACGATCGAGGTCGAGGCGACGGCCATCCGGCGTGCGGTGGCGGTCGCCGCCTCGATGGTCCACGGAAACCCCTCGCAGTCGGTACCCGTCGTCGGCATCACCGGAACGAACGGGAAGACCACCACCGCGGCGATGTTGCAGTCGATCTGCGAAGTCGCCGGCCTGTCGCCCCACGTGTTCGGGACGCTGACGGGTGCGCGGACTACGGCCGAATCAACGGAACTACAACGCGAGATGCGTCGCGCAATCGATTCGGGGCGACGCATCGTCATCATGGAGGTGACTTCCCATGCGCTCGAACTCGACCGCACCCACAATGTCTCGTTTCACACGGCTGTTTACACCAACCTCGGTCATGACCACCTTGATTTCCACGGTTCGCTCGACGCCTACTTCGCGGCGAAGGCGAAACTCTTCGACGAAGGGGTGAGTGCGAACTGCGTCGTCAACCGCGACGATGCGCACGGCCGCATTCTCATTGACCGAATCACTGCATCGGGTCGCGGAGGCTCGCTGTCAACGTACGGCCTCGACGACGTTGCGGACCTGCGGGTTTCGCTAGCCGGTTCGACGTTCACGTGGGGCGGAATCGACGTCGTCCTTCCCATCGGCGGCACCCACAACGTGTACAACGCACTTGCGGCCGCGACCGCGGCACGCGTGGTGGGTGTCGGTGATGCGGCGATCGTTGAGGGTCTCGCATCGCTTCCCGGTGTTCCGGGACGCTTGCAGCGCGTCTCGGACGGAGCGGCGTTCGATGTTGTTGTCGACTACGCACACACCCCCGATTCGTTGCGGGCGGTGCTCGAGTCGGCACGCGCGACGTTGAAGACAGACGCGAAGTTGGTTGTCGTCTTCGGATGCGGTGGTGACCGTGACAAAACCAAGCGACCGGAGATGGGTGCGGTCGCACGCGAGTTGGCCGACCGTGTTTTCGTGACGAACGACAATCCGCGCAACGAGGACCCAGCAGTAATCGCTGGAGAAATTCTTTCGGGCATGACCGAACAGGGGAATGTCGTTGTCGAGCTGGACCGACGGCGTGCGATCGCGGCCGCGATCGGTGTCGCGCAACCCGGTGACGTCGTTGTCATCGCCGGCAAAGGTCATGAATCCGGGCAAGTGGTGGGGTCCGTGACCTACGCTTTCGATGACGCCGAAGAAGCGCGTCGCGCCGTCGAAGCGGCCACGGGCGGTCCATCGTGATCGGTCGCCAGATGTTCGAGATGTTCGGAGGTGTGCGTTGATCGCTGTGTTCATTGCGGGTTCGATCGCAATGCTCGCGTCGCTCTTCGGCACGCGATGGCTGATTGCCTTCTTTCGTCGGATAGGTCGCGGCCAGCCGATTCTCGGCAAGGAGGATCTCGGCCCGACGCACCACACCTACAAACAGGGAACACCGACCATGGGCGGTATCGCCATCGTCGGTTCTGCGCTCGCGGGGTGGGCAGTTGCCCACTTCCGCAAGGGGCTCGCCTTTTCGGATCAGGCCCTCATCATGTGGGTGTGCATCCTCGTCATGGCCTTCATGGGGTTCCTCGACGATTTCATCAAGGTGCGCAAAGCGCACAACCGTGGAATCTTCTGGAAGAAGAAGGGCTATCTCACCTTCGGTCTCACGGTTGTCTTCCTGTGGTGGCTGGCAACCGCGACGAACGTCAGCCAGACGTTTTCGGTCATGCGCGCCGACAACCCCGGATGGGAACTGCCGTGGCCGATCTGGGTGCTGTGGGGCGCGGTCATGGTGTGGAGCACGACGAATGCCGTGAATGTCACCGATGGCCTCGACGGACTCGCCGGCGGTTCGGCGTTGCTGTCGTTCCTTGCTTACACGGTGATTGCCTACTGGGCGTTCCGAAACCCCGAGCTGTACGGGCTCGTGAATCCGCTCGACCTTGCCGTTCTGGCAGCGGCGTTTGCCGGCGCGTGCGGTGGCTTCCTGTGGTGGAACGCCGCACCGGCGAAGATCTTCATGGGCGACGTGGGCGCGCTCGGCATCGGGGCGGCGCTCGGCTTGCTGGCGGTCACGACCAACACACACCTGCTTCTCGTTCTCATCTGCGGCATCAACGTGTTCGAAGCCGGGTCGGTCGCGGTTCAGATGGGCGTCTTCAAGGCCTCGGGTCGCAAGCGTCGACTACTTCGCATGTCGCCGATTCATCACCACTTCGAACTGGTCGGGTGGCCCGAAACAAGTGTGATTATCCGGTTCTGGATCATCCAGGGCATTTGCGTGGCGACGGCGCTGGCGATTTTCATCGGCGATTTCACACGGCAGGTGTGAGCAGTCGATGACCGACGAACGAGCCCTGGTCTTTGGACTCGGCATCGCGGGTGTCGCGGTCGCAAGGGTGCTCGCGGCGCGCGGCGTCGAGCCCGTCCTCGTCGACGACACGGACCGGCAGTCCCATCGCGATCTTGCTAGCGAACTCGGCACGTCGTTCGTCGCGTCGCCCGACCTCGGCGAACTTTCACGCATCGTGAAGAGCGTGGGTTTCGTGGTGCCCGCTCCGGGTGTGCCCGAGACGCATCCGCTGTTCGCCGTCGCTGCGGATGCAACACGCGAGTGCGTGTCCGAGATCGAACTCGCGTATCGATGGGAACAGCAACGGCGCGGCGGTCCGCGACCGATGATCGGCATCACGGGCACCGATGGAAAGACGACGACGACACTTCTGGCCGCAGCAATGATCCGCGAGTCCGGACGTCGTGTTGCTGCGGTCGGGAACACCGAAACTCCACTGGTTGCCGCACTCGATTCCGACGTCGAAGTGTTCGTCGTCGAGTGCTCGTCGTTCCGACTCGCGCTGACGCGCGATTTCCGAGTCGAGTCCGGCGCCTGGTTGAACCTTGCGCCGGATCACCTCGACTGGCATCGGGATCTTGCGTCGTATCGGGCGTCGAAAGGCCGGCTCTGGGCGGCGGCACGAGAGACCGACGTCGCGGTGGCTCCGTCGGCTGATCCGTCGATCGTTCGCGCGGCGCACGCTTCACGTGCCCGCACCGTCACGTTCGGCACTGAAATCGGCGACGACTACGTGTTCGTCGATGGACGTTTGCTTGCGCCGGGCGGCGAGATCATCGTGGCGTCGGAGCTGCCACGTTCGTTGCCCCACGACGTCACCAACTCTCTGGCCGCCGCGGGCGTTGTACTGGAATCCCGCATTGGGTCGTTCGCGGGCGTCAGGGCTGCACTTCGGTCGTTCCGCCCGTCGCATCACCGCATCGAGTTCGTGGCCGAGGTTGCCGGCGTGTCGTGGTACGACGACTCGAAGGCGACCTCGCCGCACGCGGCGTCGACTGCGCTGCGGGCGTTCCCGTCGATTGTTCTCATCGCGGGTGGACGCAACAAGGGTCTCGACCTCGCCGAACTCGCACGAGTCGGCGATGCGGTGAAGGCCGTCGTCGGGATCGGCGAGAGTGGCGAAGAGATCGTCGCGCAGTTCGGGGCAATGCGTGGTGCAGCAGTTCGGACCGCAATCGCGTCGTCGATGCAGGCAGCGATCGAAACCGCGGCCACGATGGCTAGCCCCGGTGACGTGGTTCTGTTGTCACCTGCGTGCACCAGCTTCGACTGGTACCGCAACTACGAGGAACGCGGCCGGGACTTTGCAGACCGGGTCAGGGCCTTTCTCGGAATCGAAGCGACCGAGGGGGATCAATGACCGACGTGGCCGAACCTGCAAGTCTTGGATCCGCGATGGCAACGAATCTGACACTCGCCGAACGCCGTCGGGCGACGCTCGAACGCACGGGAATCGCGTCGAACAGGCGCCTGTCATCGGGTCCGCCCACCGTCGCGTTCTACGGCATTCTGGCGGTGACGGTTCTGCTCGTCATGTTCGGTCTCGTCATGGTGTTGTCGGCATCGTCGGTGACGATGCTGCACAGCGGTCATTCGCCGCTGTACATGTTCAACAAACAGTTGTTCTGGGCCTTTTTCGGCTCGATCGCGATGTTCGCGACGTACCGAATTCCCTACATCGTGTGGCGTCGTTGGGCCCCGTACGTCTTCGCCGTCGGTGTGGGTGCGATGTTCCTGCCGTTCGTTCCCGGCTGGGGTGTCTCCGTGCGCGGCGCGCGCGCGTGGGTCGGGACCGGCGTCCTTGGTTTCCAACCGTCCGAGTTTCTGAAGATTGCCGTCCTCCTCGTTTCCGCCAAGGTGCTCGCCGAGCGCTTCAACGAGGTGCACAACCTTCGACGGACTTTCTACCCGGTGTGCATTTTCATGTTCTTGGCTGCCGGACTCTGTGTTGCACAGAGTGACCTCGGCAGCGCAATCGTTTTCGTGGCCATCGTCTTCGGGGTTCTCTTCATCGCCGGCACGCGCGTCTCGGTGCTCGCCAAGACCGGGTTGGTGGTGCTTGCGCTCGGTGCGGCCGCGATTCTTCCGAGTGCGTACCGACGTCAACGTTGGACTGCCTTCTGGCATCTCGACGAGACGAAAGCCCACGTCGGATACCAGGTGTACCAGGCGATGATCAGCATCGCGAATGGCGGGATCAGCGGTGTTGGAGTCGGAGAAGGCGCGGGGAAGTGGGGCTACGTGCCCCTCGCGCACAGCGACTTCATTTTCGCGATCATCGCCGAGGAATTCGGCGTGATCGGCGTCTT
>CAYFNP010000049.1:0-779 GCA_964344425.1 uncultured Bifidobacterium sp.
GATTGCGACGATGCCGAGACCGATCGGGGTCCAACGAATCTGGTCACCGGTGCAGGTGATGCCGTTCTCGGTGGTGTCACAGTTGCGAACACCGAGTGCAACGAGGAAGATGCCGCCGACGAGCACGGGTGAGGCGTAGATCATTGCGACGACGCTGTCCCCGACACGGGCGAAGAACCGCGGCCAGAATCCCGCGTAGTCCCAACCGATGCGGGTGCGCGGGTCGGGCGGGGGAAGTTGGTTCATCAACTCAGAGCGGCATGTTGCCGTGTCATAGCGGCATGTTGCCGTGCTTACGCCGCGGCAGTTCCTCGCGCTTGGTCTGCAACATCTGCAGGCCGTTGATCAACTTGATGCGCGTCTCGGCCGGGTCGATGACGTCGTCGACGTAACCACGCTCGGCGGCGCTGTACGGGTTGGCGTACTTCTCGGTGTAGTCGGCAACGAGTTCGGCGCGGCGTGCAACCGGGTCGGCAGCCTGCTGAAGTTCGCGGCGGTACACGATTTCAACCGCGCCCTGCGGGCCCATGACCGCGAGTTCGGCGGTCGGCCATGCATAGGCGAGGTCGGCACCGATGGACTTGGAGTTCATGACGACGTACGCGCCGCCGTACGCCTTGCGCGTGATGATTTGGATGCGCGGCACGGTGGACTCGCAGTAGGCGTACAGCAACTTCGCGCCGTGACGGATGATGCCGTCGTGTTCCTGGTTGACGCCGGGGAGGAAGCCCGGAACGTCGACGAAGGTGATGAGCGGAATGTTGAACGCGTCGCAGGTA
>CAYFNP010000049.1:789-1316 GCA_964344425.1 uncultured Bifidobacterium sp.
ACCTTCTTCATGTCGTACGGCTGGTTCGGCGACGGCGGAAGGATGTCGCGCAGCATCGGGCACTCGCGGTTCGGGTCGTCGGACGATTCGACCGACGGAGGGTCCTCGAGGTTGTTCTGCGGAAGGAACGACAGCAGGTAACGAACGTCGTCGAGGCACGCCTTTTCGTCCTGCGACACGAACGTGGCGACACCCGACTTCGACGCGTGGCTCATGGCGCCACCCAACTGTTCGAGTGTGACGTCTTCGCCGGTCACGGTCTTCACGACGTCGGGCCCGGTGATGAACATGTGGCTGCTTTCGCGCACCATGAAGATGAAGTCGGTCATTGCCGGCGAGTACACCGCGCCGCCGGCACAGGGTCCGAGGATGACGGAGATCTGCGGGACGACACCCGACGAGAGAACGTTGCGGTAGAAGATGCCGCCGTAGCTGGCGAGCGAGACGACGCCTTCCTGGATGCGGGCGCCGGCGCCGTCGTTCAGACCGACGACCGGAGCACCGACCTTCAAGGCGAGGTCCATGAG
>CAYFNP010000049.1:1326-8807 GCA_964344425.1 uncultured Bifidobacterium sp.
CTTTGCGACCATCGACGGTGCCCCAGCCGGTGATGACGCCGTCGGTGTAGGGGCGCTCTTCGAGGCCGGCCGCGTGGGCGCGGTGGCGGGCGAGCAGGTCGAGTTCCTGGAACGAGCCCGGGTCGAGGAAGTAGTCGATGCGCTCGCGGGCCAGCATCTTGCCCTTTTCGTGCTGGCGCTCGACGGATCGGGGAGAACCCGCGTGGTAGGCCTCGTCCTTGCGCTTGCGCAGGTCCTCGATTTTCGCGTGCATGGGGTTGTCGCTCACCCGCGAGACGCTACTAGCCGCCAGTCGGAGGGGGCGAAGTCGTCGCGGCGGACGCGGGAATCGTCGTGACGGGGCTCACCGGTGCCACCGTGGCCGCAACCGTCGTGGTCGGGCCGGTCGGATTCGTGTCACCCGGCGCAACAGACGATGTCGTTGTGGTGGCGGCCGGATCGCTGAGCGTGAATGCGGTCGACAGTGGCTCGAGATCGCCGGTTGTCGTGGTGCCGGAAATCTCGACGCTCCACTCGCCTGGTGCGGCAAGAGAGAAGTTGCCCGTCTCACCGAGCAACGCTGCACCGCGTCGTGTCAACGGCACATTGATGAGGTAACCGTCGTAACCCGCGGCCTTCGGTGTCATGCGCACGGTGAACTCCTGAATGCGGCGGGGTTCAAAGAGTTCGACGAGAATCTGGTTCGCGCCGGTTGTCGCGGGACTGACCGAGAACCGAACGTGAAAGCGACTGTTCGACAGATCCTGACTGAATGCGTAGCGCGGACCGTCGTCGCGCGGTGCGTCGTTGTAATGAATCGGAGTCGTCGCCATCATCCATGACGTGAGTCCGAGAATGATCGCGCCCGCAGTTGCTTCCGTTCCCACTGCACGGCGAAGGTGTGCCGCCGCGACCTGATTGAGTTCGCGCGCGTTGCGCATGCGGGCGAGAACGAACTGTCGCGTCGTCCACGTCGCGTACGCCATGAATCCGACGACGAGGATCTTGACCAACACCAAACGCCCGTGCTGGCTGGTGAACAAGCTGAAGCCGTCGAAACGGTACGTCGAGAAGATGCCGGTGAGAATGGTGAGGGTCAGCGCGCGCGTCGCAAGTCGACCGAAGCCGCGCACGGCATGCACGAGGTCGACTTCACCCGGGCCGATCAGGACGACGCGCGAGAGTACGACCAACCCGCCGAACCATGCCGACACGCCGACGAAGTGCAGGATCGCCGCTGCATAACCGAGACCCGACAGGCGTCCGCCCGCACGATCGAACCCGTACGACGCGGCGAGCAAGAGGAGAAAGCCGACCGCGAACAACTGCGTGCCGGGGTCGAGGATGCGTTGTGGATTCCAGACGGCCCACAACGCGCCTCCGGCGAAGAAGACGCGGGCGAGGATCGCACGACCTTCGATCGTGTCGAAAAGGTCGCGCCATGTGTTCGGACTGATCGACGCCGTGACGCCCTTGCCCGTGAACTGCGCCGTGGAGTAGATGGCGACAAGCACGACGCTCGCCAGACCGAGCAGTGCGATGATTCGTGTGAACCGCTTGTACACCGCATATTCGACGCCTTCGGGCCAGGCGAACAGCACCAGCAAGACGCCACCGAGCAACGTTGCGCTGAAGATGTAGGAGAGCAGACGGAAGAGTCCAAGCGGACCGCCAACCCGGGGCGACTTGTCGAGTACGGGATTGCCCTCGCCCGGCTTCACCGTTTCGGGAATTGTCGTCGCGCCGGGTACCGATGTCGAGGTGGTGGGTACCGCGATGGCGGATGTGAAGCTGAAGGCCCCGCTGCTGCCGTCTGGCAGGGCCCAACTGACGACGCACGGTCCTGCTGTCGGTACCTGTGTCAGCGGCGCACTGACGGTTTTGAGATCGGCGCCCAGTTGGGCAGCGCCGAGGCTGACGATGCTGCCGTTGCACACCAGTGACAGACCCATCTGGTTCACATCGGCGGGATTCGCAAACGTGTTGGTGAACACCAGCTGCAACTGTGTCGGCGCGACGGTCACGTTCTCGCTGGGTGCAGGATTCGACGACGACAAGGTGTTGTCGCCGACGGCCCGCGCGGTGCCGGCGAACATCGAGACACCGATCAGGCTGCCGAGCACGGTGGCAAGGACGGCGACGACCTGCGCGACACGCAGGACAACCGAACCGACGGTGCGGGGCCCACGACGGACGGAGAACATGACGAGAAGCACCGTAGTCAATCGACGCATGCGGATAACGGGGATCACCCAATCAGTAGGCTCGGGACGTGGCCGTGCAATCCCTTTACCGTCGTTATCGGCCCCGCCGATTCGGCGAATTGCGCGGCCAGGACCACGTCGTCCGCGCCCTGCGCAACGCAGTTGCGAACAACCGCGAGGGTCAGGCCTACCTCTTCTCCGGGCCGCGCGGAACCGGCAAGACATCGACGGCGCGCATTTTGGCCAAGGTGCTGAACTGCCAGGCGCCGGTCGACGGTGAACCGTGTTGCGAGTGCGCTTCGTGTCTCGCCGTCGAGGCGGGCACCAGTTACGACGTCATCGAACTCGACGCGGCCAGCAACAACGGTGTGGCCGACGTCCGTGACCTCATTGACCGGGCGATGCTCGCCAGCCCGGGTCGCCATCGGGTGTTCATTCTCGACGAAGTCCACATGCTCAGTTCGGCCGCCGAGGCCGCATTGTTGAAGACACTCGAAGAGCCGCCCGAACACGTCGTCTTCGTTCTTGCCACAACCGACCCCCAAAAGGTCAGCGAAACCATTCGCAGCCGCACGCAACACCTGCAGTTCCACTTGTTGCCCATCGCCGATCTCGAAGAACACGTGCGCTTTGTCATCGCCGACGCCGGTCTTGCGGTCACCGACGACGCGGTCCAGCAGGTGCTCGTCCAGGGCGGCGGCAGCGCGCGCGACACGCTGTCGGCACTGGAGCTTGTCGTCGCCGGTGGCGGCGTCGCCGAGGTGGCCGTCAACCTCGACGAGTTCATCGAATCGATCATCGATGGTGACCCCGGACGTTCACTCGCCGCGGTTGCATTCGCGGTTCAACAGGGCCGCGACCCCCAGACCCTCGGCGACGAACTCATTCGTTATCTTCGCGAAGCGTTCCTCACGCAGATGGCCCCGGAACTCGTCGCGTTGCCGGCCGAGCGCGCCGACCACGTGTCGGGTTGGGCGCAGCGCATGGGCAACGGAACCATCGTTCGCGCAATGGAGAACATCGGCGACGCACTCATCTCCATGCGCCACGCGCCCGACAAGAGACTGTTGTTGGAAGTCGCATTGATGAAGTTGTGCAGTCCCGCCGATTCCGGCGACCTCACCGGTCTTGTTGCTCGCATCGAACGTCTCGAGCAGGGCGTGGTGCGTGCCGCACCGACGGCTGCACCGAAGCCCCCGGTCGATCCCACCACCGGGCGGGCAAAGCTGGGTGGTGCACTGCGCACAGCCCCGGCGAAACCCAACCCAAAGGACGACACCGCCGCCACGCCGAAAAATGTCGATGCTGCGCCTAAGCCGGAAGCGACAAACGTCGCGCCGACACCAACCGCGTCGGGTGTCTCGCCGGCCGATGCATGGCAACAGGTGCTTGCATCTTTGAAGCCACTCGTGCGTGCCCTCTACAGCGCCTGCAGCGTCGCCTCGCCGTCGCCCGACACCGTGGTGCTCAGCGCTCCGAATCCGGTGCACCAAGAGCGCTGCAACGAACATGCCAAGGCCGTCGCAGCGGCGTTCGAACAGGTCACGGGTCGCAAGGTGACGATCAACCTTGCCGTCGGCGACGCGCCGAAGGACACAACGGCCGCAACTGCGCGGAGACCGCGATCAAAAGAAGTCGTCGACGAGATTCCCCACGACGACATCGACCCCACGGAACTGTCCGACATGCCCACCGCTCCGGTCGAAACCGTCATCGACCGTATCGGCAAGGCGTTCCCGGGCATGAAAAAGGTCGACGGCGGTGATGCGAAATGAGCGCGTACACCCCACCCGTGCAGGCACTCATCGACGAGCTCGGTCGACTTCCCGGAGTCGGGCCGAAGTCGGCGCAACGCATCGCACTTCACCTGTTGAAGGCCCAATCAGCCGACGTTCAACGTCTCGCGACGGCCATCACCGTTGCCAAGGAAAAGGTGCGCTTCTGCGAACGCTGCTTCAACATCTCCGACGACGTTCTGTGTCGCATCTGCACCGAAACGCGCCGCGACGGATCAATGGTGTGCGTCGTCGAAGAAGCCCGCGACATCATCGCCATCGAGAAGACCGGCGTCTTTCGTGGTCGCTACCACGTTTTGCTCGGCGCAATCAGCCCAATGGACGGCATCGGCCCCGAACAATTGAAGATTCGCGAGTTGTTGCAGCGTCTCGAACCCGAGGGCATCACCGAGATCATCGTCTGCACCAACCCAACCGTCGAGGGTGATGTCACTGCGATGTATCTCGCGCGCGCACTGTCGGTGCTGAAAGTGAAGGTCACGCGAATCGGCACAGGTCTTCCCGTCGGCGGCGATCTTGAATACGCCGACGAACTGACACTCGGCCGCGCTCTCGAGGGACGTCACGAGATTCGCGACTGACGCATGACCTCAGCCCGGCGTTTTCGCCAACGGTGACGGCTTGTAGATCGTGTGGTCGCCGCTCGCAAGAGCGGCGACGATGCACACGATGACGTAAGCGGGCAGACCCGCCCAGCCAAACAGCTCGACCCCGATGACCATGCACGTCACCGGGGTGTTCGCGGCGGCACCGAAGACCGCGATCAGTCCGAGTGCGGCGAACAACGGGATCGACGCATCCGTGAGTCGTGCGAACTGTGCACCGGCGAGCGCACCCATGACGAAGAGCGGAAACATCTCGCCGCCGACGAAGCCACTGCCAAGCGACAGCGCGGTGAAGCCCAACTTCCAGAGGAAAGCCACCGCCGCGACACCGACGGCACCGGTGAGCGCGGCCGTGATGAGACCCGTCGAGATTCCCATGTAGTCGCGGGTTCCCGCGGCGGCGAACAACACGAGCACACCTGCACCGCCAATCGCCGGTCGTAGCGGTGGCCACTTCACCGTGCGTGCAAAGAGTTCCTTCACGCGGTGCTCGGCATGGATGAAGAGCACGGCGACGAGACCGAAAGCGATGCCGGCAACGACGTAGCGCCACAGGTACGGCCACGCGAGGTCGGTCGAGTCGACCCGGAACGGGTGCTCGTGTTCCACGCCGACGGCCCGCGCCGTTGCGTTGGCGACGAGCCCCGTGGCGATTGTCAGCGGAAGAAGAAAGACGTGCCGGCCGGATTCGCGCTGAGCATCAAGTGCGAACACGCCACCCGCGACGGGGACACCGAACAATCCACCGAACGCGGCGGCAACGGCGAAGACGAGGAATGACCTCCGCAGATGCGGCGGGAATCTCAGGCGTCGACCCACGTCGTCGGTCGCACTTGCGACGATCTGCACGATGGCACCTTCGCGACCGACGCTTGCGCCAACGACGTGCGATGCAACGCTGCCGCCCCAGATCATCGGCGCCATGCGCGTGGGAACCTGGCCATCGGGCACGTGCACGGCATCAAGAACGAGGCTCGTTCCCCCGGCGATGGGTTGGCCGAACCGGTGGTACAGCAAGCCGACCGCGAGACCGCCGACCGGCAACAGGTAGATCAACCAACCGTGGTCGGTGCGGGTGGTCGTGGCCCAGTTCAGCGAGCCGAGGAACAATGCCGACAGCACGCCACCGCCCGCGCCGATGATCGCAACGGCGGCGAGGAAGGTCAGTGGTGTCTTAGAGCGAGCGAACAATGATCGCGTCACCCTGGCCACCACCGCCGCACAGTGCGGCAGCACCCATACCGCCACCACGGCGGCGCAGTTCGTGGAGAAGGTGCAGGGTGATGCGGTTGCCGCTCATGCCGATCGGGTGGCCGAGTGCGATTGCACCACCGTTGACGTTGGTGATGGCGTCGGTGATGCCGAGTTCGGCCATCGAAGCGATGCCGACAGCAGCGAACGCTTCGTTCAGTTCGAAGAGGTCGAGGTCCGACACCTTCTTGCCGATCTTCCCGAGTGCATTCTGGATCGCGCGGCTTGGCTGGTGGAGGAGCGAGATGTTGTCGGGTCCGGCGACGAGTCCGTACGACACGACTTCGCCAAGCGGAGTGACGCCGCACGCGTCGGCCGCTTTTTTGCTCATCACGACGACGGCACTGGCTCCGTCGCTGATCTGCGAGGCGTTGCCCGCGGTGATCGAGCCTTCCTTCACGAACGCCGGCTTCAGTCCGCCGAGCGATTCGCCGGTGGTGCCGGGGCGGACACCTTCGTCGGTGTCGAACATCAACGGATCGCCCTTGCGCTGGGGAATCGCAACGGGGACGATCTCCTCGGCGAGGCGGCCTTCCTTGATGGCATTTGCTGCACGCTCGTGGCTCTTTGCCGCGAACTCGTCCTGTGCCGCGCGGCCGATGCCGCCCGCGTTGTACTTCTCGGTGCCCTCGCCCATGAGGCACGCATCGAACGCGCACCACAGTCCGTCCTTGATGATCGCGTCGGCGAGTTCGGTGTTGCCGTAGCGGAAGCCGCCGCGTGCACCGCTGGCGATGTAAGGCGCACCGGTCATCGACTCCATGCCGCCGGCAATGACGATGTCGGCATCGCCGGCCTGGATCATCTGATCGGCGAGATAGATGGTGTTGATGCCCGACAGACACACCTTGTTGATGTTCACCGCGGGAACGTGCAGCGGAATACCCGCCTTGACGGCCGCCTGGCGCGCGGGCACCTGGCCCTGGCCCGCCATCAACACTTGTCCCATCATCACGTGGTCGACCTTGTCGGCCGCGACGTTCGCTCGCTTCATCGCCTCGGCGATGGCGACGGCGCCGAGTTCGGCTGCACTGAAGCCGGCAAGGGCTCCACTCATTTTTCCGATCGGTGTTCGGGCTCCTGCGACGATGTATGAACCTGGCATGTGGTCAAGCGTAGGCGTTCGGGGTTGACGCCGAACTACCCGTCGGTAACCTCTTGCAATGGCTGACACGACCATGTCCGAAATCCGCGACGCAATCGTCGCCGGCGCCGATTCGGCGACCATCGCCAAGTTGCCGGTTCCCGGGAGTTACCGCGCCGCGCATCTGCTGAAGTCGGAGACCGAGATGTTCGCGGGCGTGGCGTCGAACGACAAAGACCCCCGCCGCAGTCTGCACGTGGGCGACGTGCCCACGCCCGAACTCGCCCCCGACGAGGTGTACGTCGCCGTCATGGCTTCGTCGATCAACTTCAACACGGTGTGGAGCAGCATCTTCGAGCCCGTCTCGAGTTTCGGCCCCATGGCCCGCCTCGCACGTGAAAGCGAATGGGCACGCCGCCACGATCGCGATTACCAAGTGGTCGGCAGCGATGCGTCGGGCGTCGTCCTGCGCGTCGGCGCCGCCGTACGCAACTGGAAACCCGGCGACCGCGTCACGGTGCACTGCAACCACGTCGACGACCAGGATCCGTCGGCGCACAAC
>CAYFNP010000050.1:0-8790 GCA_964344425.1 uncultured Bifidobacterium sp.
ACGCGCGTCGTGCCCTTCAACGATGCGCGTGCCCTTGAAGAGGCCTTGTCGCACGGCGACGTGGCGTGCGTCTTGATGGAGCCTGCCCTCACGAACATCGGAATCGTTTTGCCCGAGCCCGGCTATCTGGACGAGGTGCGCCGCATCACGCAACGTCACGGCGTACTTCTGGTGATCGACGAGACGCACACGATCTGTGCCGGGCCGGGCGGATGCACTCAACTGTGGAATCTCGACCCCGACTTCTTCGTCATCGGTAAACCAATCGGAGGTGGTGTACCCGCGGCGGCCTACGGAATGACCGCCGAGATTGCCGGCCGACTGGAAACGATCTTGTCGAACGACGATGCGGACGTCTCGGGAATCGGGGGCACTCTGTCCGCCAATGCGCTGTCACTCGCAGCGATTCGAGCGACGCTTTTCTCGACTCTGCGACAAGAGGACTTCGACGCCATGATTCCATTGGCCGAGGCGTGGACCGACGGGGTTCGTCGGGTCTACCAAGGTGCGGGCCTCGATTGGCACGTTCAACGTCTCGGCTGCCGAGCCGAATACTGGTTCTGCCCGCCACCGCGAACCGGGGCGCAAGCAGCCGCGGCGATCGATCACGAACTCGATGCCTTTTTTCATCTTCACGCGTTGAATCGCGGGATTCTGATGACTCCATTCCACAACATGGCCCTTTTCAGCCCGATGCACACGATGGACCAAGTAGAAAACCACACGAAGGTGTTCGGCGAGGCAGTCGCGGCCTTGGTCGACGGTTGAGAGCCGCACCGTGCTTGCAAGCTTGCCCTCAGGAGATTTGCTGATCGTCGCAGCGATCGTAGGTTTCGCAGCGTTGGCCCAGATGGTCTCCGGCTTCGGGTTTGCACTGCTCGCAGTGCCGGTGATGGGTCTTGCAATCGACGTGAAAACCGCCGTTGTCATCAGCACCGTTTGCGGGACCGCGTCGAACACGTTTCAGGCAGTTGTCGATAGACGGCACGCTGATCACAGCATTGCGCGTCGGCTGATTGTCGCTGCGTTCTTCGGTATGCCGATCGGTCTTGTTGTGCTGGAGTCGTTGAGTGTCGAAACCCTGAAAATTCTGGTGGGTTTCCTCGTCATCGTGGCGGTGGTCGGAGTGGCGAATCCACGTTTCGAACTGCCCGCGGAACCCTGGGTCGAGAGACTCGCGGGTTTCGTCTCGGGTCTCCTCGCCACGTCGACGTCGACCAATGGACCACCGCTGGTCTTGCTGCTACGCGCGCGTGGACTGACTCCCGACCGATTCCGCGCCACGATCAACACGGTGTTCAGTGTTGTGTCGTTCGTCAGCATCGCGATCTTCGCGGTAGGAGGCCGTTTCGACGGAGACTCGCTGACGGGCTCGGCCGTTGCCGTACCCGGATTGATCGTCGGGATGACGATCGGGCGTGTTCTGCGTGGCCGGATCGATGAACGCACGTTCTGGCGCATCGTCCTGATTCTTCTGGTCGGTTCGGCTTTCGCTTCGATTGCGTCCGGTCTCGTATAACCGGCCGGACATTGCTCGAACGTTTCAGTTGCCCCCGCCGAACCATTGCATCCAGGCATCCTTGTCACGAGTTCGGTACACGTAATTCGAGGCTCTCACGGTTCCCATCGGGGACGAAGGTGGTGCCGAGTATTGATGACCCGGAAAGACGAGAGTTTGGTCCGGCATCTTGGCCAGGGTCTGGAGGCTCTCGTACATCTTCTCGGGGTCCGACCCGGGAAGGTCGGTTCGACCGCAGCCGTCGAGGAAGAGCGTGTCACCCGAAATCAGGCATCCACAAGCGACGAAACACTGGCTGCCCGGCGTGTGGCCGGGAGTGTGAACGAACGTCACGTCGATTTCGCCGACCGAAAGAACGTCGCCGGCTTCGTGCGCCACGAGAGATGTCGCGTCGACTCCGGTGGTGCGCAGGACCCAGGGAACCTCGTCGGCATTGACGTGGATCGGCACGTCGTGGCGGGCGAGCAGCCGATCGATTCCCTCGATCGTGTGGCCCATCATCGATCCACCAACGTGGTCGGGGTGGTAGTGGGTTGCGAGAACCCCGGACACGTTCATCCCGTCACCCTCGACCAGGTCGAGAATCTCGTCGACCGCGTACGCGGGATCGACGATCACGCAATCGCGCGAGACCTTGTCTCCGACGACGTAGACATAGTTCACCATTTGGGCCGCCAGTCCGTTGCGCACGGCAAAATCGCGGCCGGAAAGCAGTTGGCGAAAGTAGAACCTGTCGTTTGCGTCCATGGGCGAAGGTTACGCCGTACCCTGAGTGACCGATGGAGCAGATCAAGATCCTCGTGGGTGACCGTCTCGTGTCGGCGACCGACGAGATGGTCGGGGTCATCGAATCCGGCGGTCGATTGCTTGCACTGCGTCGCTCGGGCGAGGTTCTTGCCGTCCCGGCGGATGTCGTCAGCACGGTCGACTCTGCGGTGTCACGCGCCGTCGAGGCTTTCCAGCACCTTCAGATTGTTCCTCCGTCGGCGATCAACGCGTTCTTTTCCCGGTTTGCCGATCTGATCGGCGATGAGAATGCTTTTGGCCCCGTGTTGGCCGCAAACCGCGACGACGTTTTGAAAGCCAAGGCACTTGGACGAGCCACCGGACGTCTCGAACTGACGGCAAAGATGCGCGCCGACATGATTGGCGGCCTGCGCATGTGGGCCGACCTGCCGCTCGATCGACTCGAACGAACCGACGTTGTCGACCACGGCGATTGGTCGGTTGAATCCTGGCGGTCGCCGCTCGGTGTCGTTGCCTTTGTCTTCGAAGGGCGACCGAACGTTTTTGCCGACGCAACCGGTGTTCTGAAAACAGGGAACACCGTCGTCTTCCGTATCGGAAGTGACGCCCTCGGTACGGCACGGGCCATTCGTGATCACCTGCTCGTACCCGCTTTGCGTGATGCGGGGTTACCTGAAGGGTCGGTTCAACTCGTCGACTCTCCCGAACGCTCCGCGGGTTGGGCCTTGTTCGACGATCCGCGGTTGGCTCTGGCCGTCGCCCGCGGGTCGGGTCCGGCGGTTGGTCAACTCGGCGAAGTTGCACGACAAGCCGGGGTACCTGTCTCGTTGCACGGAACGGGTGGCGCGTGGTTGATCGTCGGGAGAAAGTTCGATTCCGATCGTCTTGGTGCAATTATCGAGCATTCCCTCGACCGCAAGGTGTGCAATACGTTGAACACGCTGGTGTTGACCGACGAAAGTTTCGAGGATTCGCTGCGTGTCGTCCGAGTCAGCCTCGGGGCAGTTGCTCGTCGGCACGGAGGAAAGGTGACCGTTCATGCGGGGGATTCCTCGATTGAGCGCGGTTTGGCCGCAGACGAGCACCTCGATGTGATTGCCGACGCACCCGATCCGGGCATCGAGTGGGAGTGGGATTCACTTCCCGAATTGACCGTCATTCGGGCGCGGAACGTGAAGGCCGGCGTCGAATCCTTCAATCGACACAGTCCGCGGTTCGTTCTGTCCGTCTGCACCTCTGACGCATCCGAGGAGGACGCCGCGTGGTTCGAATCCGATGCGCCGTTTTTCGGGGACGGCTTCACACGATGGGTCGACGGCCAGTTCGCGCTGGGTCGGCCTGAACTCGGACTTGCGAATTGGCAGTTCGGTCGTCTCCTCGGTCGCGGGGGAGTTTTGTCGGGCGACGGAGTTCACACGGTCCGCTTGCGCGTGCGACAACGCTCCGCCGATCTCCATCGCTGACGCGACGGGTGTCGGTCTATTCGTCGAGGTCCGAGGCGGGCATCTCCATGTGCAGCAGCGCGGCGATCCCGCCTTCGCTGTCACCTTGCCATGCATACCGCTTCATCTGGGCAAGGCTCCGACGGCTGCCGGTCAGGCGCAACAGTTCCCACACCGGAGTGGCGTACCTCTTGTCTGCATCGAGGTCGAGCGAGAGGCGTTGATCACCTTCGCCGCAATGCCAATCCCGACCGCCTGCGCGGAAGGTCACCGAGCCGAAGCCATGGCGCTTGAGATCGTTGGTCATCAACCAGACGCCGACATGCATGGCGGCGAGCACGCCGCTCGAATCGCGAGCGCCCGGCACACCAAGCGCATGCCGCAGATCGTGCTCGTGGACGACCGTGTCGTAGGACAGCGGAACCGAGAGACGCTTTGTCGTCGCAGCCATCATTTCGAACGCGGGACCCGAGCGTTGCCATTCGTCGATCAACTCGCCCACGGACTTCGAACGTCGATCGTCGACGATTTTGTCAACCCATGCCTGCGAATCTCCCGACGGAGGGTTCCCTTCGGAGATCTCGGTCGCGATTCCGCAAACGTGCGCAAGTAGATCGCGCACCGTCCAGTCGGGACACGCAGGGACGATGAGATTGGCATCTTCATCGGACACCGACGAAACGAGGTCGACGATCCGCAGCCGTGCGAGCCTGTATTCGTGTGAGAGGTATTCGGGATCGAGTTCAGTCGTCATCGGGAGTGACCTCCATGTTGTCGATGAGTCGAACGGTCCCGATGCGGGCCGCGACGAGAACCACTGCATTGGCAGGGTCACTGATCTCGGCAACCAATGTTCGCTTGTCGACGATGCTGAGGTACTCGAGAGAAACGCAAGGTTCGGTGTCGAGCGCTTCGTGTGCGACGCGGAGCGCTTCGTCGCACGAAGATCCGGACCTGAGACGGTCGACGGCACCTCGAAGAGCGCGGTTCAACACCGCCGCCGCAAGCCGATCAGAAGGACTGAGCAGCGCATTCCTGCTGGAAAGCGCAAGGCCGTCGTGATCGCGAACGGTTGGGCAGCCCACGATTCGGATCGGCAGATTGAAGTCGGACACCATGCGACGCACTATCGATAATTGTTGGAAGTCCTTTTTGCCGAAGTAGGCACGGTCGGCGCCGACGACATTGAGCAACTTGAGAACCACCGTCGCCATTCCCGAGAAGTGACCGGGTCGTCCTGCACCCTCGAGCGATTGGCCCAAGGCACCCGGTTCGACCCTCGTGTCGAAACCGACGGGGTAAAGGTCAGATTCTTCGGGCAGGTAGACCAACCCAGCGCCGCTGTCGATGCACGTTGTGCGGTCCGCTTCGAACGTACGGGGGTAGTTCTCCAGGTCGGCCTTGTCGTTGAATTGGAGCGGATTGACGAAAATCGACACGACCGTCTCGTCACATTCGTTTGCCGAGCGACGGATCAGGGTGGCGTGGCCGCCGTGCAGGGCGCCCATCGTGGGAACGAACCCGACCGATTTGCCGGAAGTCTTCGAATCGCGAACGAATCGACGCACCTCTTCGGTGGTCCGTACGACGATCATCGGGTCGCCGGTATCAGTCGAAGGAGTGTGCGGCGTCGGGCCACGAGCCCGTTCGCACTTCGGTCACGTATTCGGCGCAGGCAGCAATCGACGCGGAGCGAAGGTCGGTGAACTTCTTTGTGAACGTGAACTCTCGTTCGGACAAGCCGAGTACGTCGTGGATGACGAGAACCTGACCATCACATTGAGGGCCGGCGCCGATGCCAATCGTGGGAATCGAGAGCTTTGTCGTGATTTCCGCGGCGAGATGCGAGGGGATTCCTTCGAGAACCACAGCAAAAGCACCGGCCTGTTCAACCGCATGCGCATCTTCCAGCAGCCGCTGGCGTCCGCCGGCCTCGTAACCGTCCTCGCGGCCTTGGACCTTGTGGCCGCCCATTCGATGAACGCTCTGAGGCGTGAGGCCGATGTGTCCCATCACCGGAATGTCGGCGTCTGCGATCGCGCGGATGGAATCGGCGACGGTGGTGCCGCCCTCGAGTTTCACGGCCTGAGCACCAGCCTTGATGAGCCGCACCGAGTTCGTGACGGCTTGCGAGGAACCGACCTGGTAGCTGCCGAAGGGAAGATCGCCGACGACAAGAGCCGCAGGATTGGCCCGACGCACGAGGCGTACGTGGTACTCCATCTCTTCCATCGTCACCGGAATCGTGTTGACCTCGCCCTGAACTGTGGTCGCCACCGAGTCGCCAACAAGAATGACGTCGACACCCGCGGCGTCGACGATCGCGGCGAAAGTCGCGTCGTACGCGGTGATCATCGCGATCTTGTCGCCGGTGCGCTTCATCGAGGCGAGACCGGGAACGGTGACCTTTTTGCGGGGGCTGGTCGACATGAGATCCTTCGTTCGGGTTGACGAAAACGCTACTGCCAGAGCGGCGCGTCGACTCTCCACGAGACGGGGTTGCCCCAGGTCTCCTGAAAGGTCACCTCGTGGGCGGGTTGACGGCGAGCGACGGCCCATTTGCCGGTCGGATAACCGAGCGTGACCATGGCCATGGGAATCCACTCGCCCGGGGCGGGGGCACCGAGGATGTCGAGCACTTGCTGGGTGTGCTTCTTGAACAGCAACGTGGTCAACGCAGAACCGACGCCCTCGGCGGTGGCGGCCAGTTGAAGACTCCACAGAGCCGGGTAAATCGAGCTCTCGCCGTTGGGTTTGCCCCAGGCAAAGACGATCAGAGGAACCTTGTCCAGGTTGTCCGCCAACCATTCGGCCGATGCATTGGTCTTCTTGGCCTGGATGACGGCCGGGTCTGCCGGGTCGCCGTCGCGAATGAGATCCATGACGGCCTTGTACTGCGTCGCATTGAGTTCCGTCAGGCCCTCGCGATACAACTTTTGGAGACGCTGCTTCTTCTCGGCATCCGTGAGAAGCAGGAACCGCCATTTTTGTTGGTTGCCACCCGAAGGTGCCCTGATGGCGGCATCGAGCAGCTTCTTCACGACGTCCTCGGGAATCGGGTCCGGTTTCACCCGTCGCATCGCACGAGTGACGTAGAGCGCGTTGTAAATGTCCATGGGGATGGGGCCTTCCCGTGTCGACGTTCTTCAGTCTTTCGAGAGCGTTCCCGCGCCGATCGCGCGAGCGAGTTCAAAGATAGCCATGCTGCCTGTCTGCCAACGAACGGTGAGTCGACACGACGCGATCCTCCACATCCCTTCGTCGAGCACGATTTCGTTCGTGTAGTGGCCGCCGAGCTCGCACCAGTTGGTTTCACCGGCATGGCCCAGTCGCCTCATCGTTTCCTCGCTGAACCAATGCTGGGCGCGCAATTCGGTAATGCACACGGCACGCGGCGATTGATTTGAGGGGGCCGGCGGCAATGAGATCATGTGGTTGGTCATTTGATGTTGTGTCGCGTCAAATGAACCATTGGTTCGTCGCACGTTGTCGACCCACACATTGCGCGGAAGATCACCCGGCGGACGCCCGCTGAACGATGAAAAATCGAATGTGCAAATATCCGTGAAGCAGTCGCCGTACATGGTCCAGTCTCGACGATCGATACCTGCCGCGTACCGGTAGCTCACGTCGATGATCGATCTTGTGGACGACTCGTCGAAGGTTTCCGCAGGTGCCATGGCGTTCCCTCAGTTCTCGCCTTGTCCGGGCGATCGACGAGGCGAGAATGTCGCCAGCCAAGTGATGGAATTGGCAATCATGCGACGGTAGACCACGTTGTCGAAGGCGTCGGCGCCGTCGCCGGGTTGCAGATACACGATCGTCGACTTGTCGAAAGTGTGCGTCCATGCGACGGCTCGCGAACCGGAGGGGTGCGACCAACCTGTCGCTTCCTCGCGACGAACGGCCGCAAGCGACGAATGATGATTGGAGTCGTTCATGATTGCGTTGGTCGTGACGAGCACGGTGGTCTCGCTGTCGAACAGCGGACACAGATAGGTCTCGTCCCGAAGTGAGAAGGTCGGGGGGAGGCCGACACACACCGGGTGATCGGGCTGGACGACTTCGAGTATCTGTTCGACGTTCATCGCATAGCCACTGTCGGGCCAGCTCACCCCGCGAAGTTCTGCCGGTACGTAGTGGAAACGCCCCTTCAATATCTCCGCGAACCCGGGCCACTTCGGCCAGGAGGCGATTGCGTGATGAACCCCAAGAATCGGCATGCCGGCCTGCAACAGCACTTTCCACGCATCGATGACGTCGGGGTGAACCTCGAGGGGTTCGGGTGTAGCGCCGCGGTTGAGTCCGATGCCCGGCATGTCATAGAGGGCAAGCACGTCATAGTCATTGAGAAGCGTTTCGACTCCTGTCGAAGAAAAGAACGATCCTGCTTCCGGCCACGCGATGATTTCAACGCTTGCAGGAATCGTGTCGATCATCGCTCGAAGGGCGGGCGCGTCGAAGGGGTGCCCGCCGACAAGCCATGCGACTGTTGACCGAGACGAAGTAGCCACTGCCGAACAGTACCCGAGTCGCATAGATTCGGGCTGATGGGTATGCGGCGTCGCATCGACGGAACGATCTTCAATTTGATCGAACGGACAGACCGATGGATTGCCTTGCACGGCGCCATCGGCCCGTCGACGCCACGAGGACGGCGGTTCGCCAAGTTTGGCGAGGGCAGCATCATCTGTCATCCGGTTACCACGCTTTTCAACGAGGAATACATCGAAGTCGGACGCGACACCATGATCGGGCCCGGTGTGGCGCTGTCGGCGGGCATGGTGCCGGGCCAAAAGTGCCCCGTGATGCCCGTGGTGCGAATCGGAGACCGTTGTCTGATCGGAAGGGGGAGTGGCATCGTGGGTCACTTCTCGATCGACATCGGAGACGATGTCTGGACCGGTCACCACGTCTACATCACCGACCAGAATCACGGATACGAAGACATTTCGCGTCCGATTTCGCAGCAAACGCAACCGGAACGTGCCGTGTCGATCGGTTCGGGCAGTTGGATCGGGCACGGTTCGGTCGTTCTGCCTGGTGCGCGAATCGGCCGTCACGTCGCGATTGGCGCCAACT
>CAYFNP010000051.1:0-8608 GCA_964344425.1 uncultured Bifidobacterium sp.
GCCGCGGGGAACGTCATGAGGACACGATCGCCGGCCTTCATCGGGCAGCCCTGGAATTCGATGTCGCGGTCGACGATGCGTGCCATCGTCACGGGTGCATACGCACGCAGGAACTCCTCGATGGCCGTCGGCCACAGTTCGGGGTTCTCGCGCAATTGCTTCTGGTGTTCCGGATGGCCGGCCAGGTGCCACAGCGAAGACCCGATCGCCGACCACGTGGTATCGACGCCGGCGACCAGCATGAGGTTGCAGACGCCGATGACGTATTCGATTGGTGCGGGCTGGCCGTCGACTTCGAGAGCGAGCAGGTCGGTGATGAGATCGTTCTCGCGGGGATTCGCCTTGCGATCGTTGATCTGGCCGACGAAGAAGTTGATGATCTGCATCCGGTTCTCGCGCCGCAGTTCGGGATTGGTGAGACCGACCTCGAGCGCGCCGCGGACCCACTCGGTGAACTGTTCGGACATCTCGACCGGAACGCCCAACATCTGGGCGATGACGTTGACGGGAATGCGCTGCGCGTAGTCGCCGGCGGCGTCGGCCTGGCCGTTCTTGATGAATCCGTCGATGAGGCCGTTGCAGAACGCGCGCATGCTCGTCTCGTACTTCGCGATCGACTGCGGCGAAAAGACGGGAAGGATGGCGCGTCGGTGCCAATGGTGATCCGGCGGGTCCGACGTGATCGGCGGAGCCTTCACCCCGCCGTACGGCCCCTCGGCCTGACCGGGCGGTGGTGGCACCACGATGATCTCACGCGACGTGAAGACGTCGTGTTCCTGGGCGATGGCGACGATGTCCTCGTAGCGGGTGGGCATCCACGACCCGCCCCACTTGTCGGAGTGAACGATCGGACACGCCGACTCGCGTACCTCGTCGAACTTCGCGAACGGGTCGAGAATGAACTCGTGCTCGAAGATGTCGTACCCGGTGTCCTGCTTCATGATCCCCCCATCCGAAGTTGTCCGGTCTCGTACTGCTGTCTATTCGATGATCTCGATCGCCCGTTCGGGGCAGTTGCCCTCGGCGCGGCGCGCCTTTGCCTGAAGGTCGGCAGGAATGTCTCCCGCGATCAGGAGCAACGCGTTGCCGATTTCGTCGCTGCCGAAGACCTCGGGCGCCGCAATCGCGCACATCTGGTGACCCTGACAACGACCCTCGACCAAACGCACTTTCACGGCTTTGACCCTAGCGCAGCACCCTCGACATGGGCCCACAACGCCTCGCGGGCGGCCGCGTTGTCGGACCTCTTCGTCGCCGGCAAGCGGTGGATCGGTCGACTCTCGCGATCACACCAGAATCGCCCCGACCCGACCGGTTCGCCGGCGGCCAGCCAGACAATGGTGTCGGCGCCTTGGTCGGCCGAGCGCAGGATCGGCTTCGTGACGGTGCGAAACGTCGGGATCGACGACGCAACACCCGGTGTGTCGGCCCAGCCCGGATGCATCGCATGAAACAAGATCGTGGGGAATTTCTCCGCCCACATTTCGTTCAACGTCACCTGGGTGCGCTTGGCGATTGCGTACTGCTTTGTGCCGTCGTACTTCGCGTCGGGCAGTTCGGGTCCGTGTCCCTTCGATGAATCGGGCAGGCCGACCGCATACATGCCACCCGATGCGACGGTGACGACACGCCCGCGCGCCACTACCAGCGCATCAAGAAGAAGATGGTTGAGGAGGAACGGCCCGTAGACGTGCGTCGCGAGGGTGGCGTCATGACCCTGCGATGTGCGCACACGGGTCTTCAACAACGCACCCGCGTTGTGAATGACCACATCGACCCGGGCAGTGTGCGCCGCGATGGCTTCTGCAAGTTGGCGCACCTGATCCAGTTCGCCCATGTCGGCGATGTGCACGTCGACTCGACCGGCACCGGGGATCGCACGCACTTCGTCTGCTGCCGACGTTGAACGACCGGCATCACGACCGACAAGAACGAGATCCGCGCCAAGACCGCGCAGCCGACGCGCTGCCGCGAGGCCGAGTCCCGACGTGTGACCCGTGAGCACGACCGTTTTGCCGAGCAGTTCATCGCCGCGGTAGTCGCTCCAACCACGTGACCGCCAGGCGTAACCAATGCGGCTGTAGCCGGGCACCACCAATGCGTCGAATGCCCTGTCGATGATCGAAGCCATGACTGAATGGAACACGAAAACTTCGCCCATCGCCATTTCTGGACGTTTCCGGCGGTAGGGTCGTCTTCTCGCAGGTCGTCTGCGAGTCCCCATGGGTGCGCACCGGCGTCCGTGGCCGAGTCCCCCGCCCGGAGTCCCCCCAATGTCTTCCCTTCTGTCTTCTCCTGTCGCGTCGTCATTCGACGACCTCGACATTCATCCCTCGCTGAAGAACCGGCTCTTCGAGCAGGGCATCACGACCCCGTTCCCCATTCAGTCGGCGACCATCCCCGACGCGCTCGCCGGTCGCGACGTGCTCGGCCGCGGCCGTACGGGTTCGGGCAAGACCCTCGCGTTTGCACTTCCGTTGCTCACTCGCCTTGCGGCATCGAACAACCCGCGCAAGCCCAACAAGCCGCGTGCCCTCATCCTCGTACCCACCCGCGAACTGGCAAACCAGGTGAACGACGTCGTCATGCCGCTTGCCCGCGCGTTGAAGATGTTCACCACCACCATCTACGGCGGTGTGGGTTACGGCGGCCAGTTGAACGCCCTGCGCAAGGGCGTCGACATCGTCGTCGCCTGCCCGGGTCGCCTCGTCGATCACATGGAGTCGCGCAACGTCGACTTCTCCGACGTTGAAATCACCGTCCTCGACGAGGCCGACCACATGGCAGAACTCGGCTTCCTGCAGCACGTCGAGCAGATCCTCACGGCCACGCCGACGGGAACGCAGCGACTGCTCTTCTCGGCCACGCTCGACCGCGGCATCGACCGACTCGTCGCCAAGTTCTTGGTCGATCCCGTGACGCACGAAGTCGACCCCGCCGACTCTCCGGTCGAGGCGATGACGCACCACGTGCTGCACATCGACAACGCCGATCGCGTACGGATTCTCAAGGACCTGTGCGCCGCACCGGGGAAAACCCTCGTCTTCACCCGTACCAAGCACGGTGCCGCACGTTTGACCGAGCAGTTGATGAAGGCCGGCGTTCCGTCGGTCGAGCTGCACGGCAATCTCTCGCAATCGGTGCGCGCCCGCAACCTTGCAGCGTTCGCCGCGGGTCGCGCCGACACCTTGGTGGCCACCGACATCGCTGCGCGCGGAATCCACGTCGACGACGTCAGCCTGGTGATTCACGCCGACCCGCCCGAAGAGCACAAGGCGTATCTGCACCGTTCGGGACGCACGGCCCGCGCCGGCGCGTCGGGCACGGTCGTCACGCTGATGACCGACAAGCAGCGTCGCTCGGTTCGCGCGCTCGCGAAACAGGCCGGCATCTCGCCGACCACCACCCGCGTCGAGCCCGATCATCCGTTCCTCGCCGAACTCGCACCCGGCGAGCGCGTGTTCGTCGAGACCGCCGCGATCAACATGCACCCCGTCGAGGACCGGCCAAAGGGGCCGCGCAAGTCATCAGGCAAGCGTCGCTTCGACGGCCCGCGTCACGGTTCGGGCAACAGGCCGAGCAACGGCCCGCGCAAGGGCGGCAGGCCGGGCGAAGGAAAGTCGAACGGTGGCTCAGCGGGCAAACAGCGCAACAAGTACCGGGGCGATCGCAAGCCCCGGTAGCAAGCTGCCGACACGAATCGGCTTCACGTCCATGAATTTGAGACCGATGCCGAGCACCATGATTCCGCCGGTTGCACTCATCTCGTGCACCATGCGGTCGTTCAGGATCGCATCGAGACCCGATGCGCTGAGCGTCATCACACCCTGATAGATCGCGACGATCACCGCACTCAGTGCGACGCCCCAGCCCATGGTTGCGGCGAAGAGAATCGACACGAGACCGTCGAGTGCGGACTTCACGATCAGGATCTGGGCTCCCCTGCCCAGGCCATCGTCGATCGACCCGAGGATCGACATCGGCCCGATGGAAAAGAGCAGTGTCGCCGTGACGAATCCCTCGACGAAACGGGGGTGGAACGAAGCCGCTCCCGAACGGTTCGTGATGAACGACTCGGCCTTCGCGCGCACCCAGTGACCGAGCACCGAAAAGCCGTGCTCGATGCGCGCGGCCTCGCCGATGATGCCGCCGAGTACGACGCTGACGAGGGGAAAGACGACGTTGTCGGTCTGCGCTGCGGTGGAGATGCCAAGGACGATCGTCACCATGCCGACCGCCTGTTCGATGGTGGTACGCATGCGGTCGGCGATGTATCTGCCGACGACGAGGCCCACCAAGGTTCCGCCAACGATCGTGGCGAAGTTGGTGATGGTCCCGATTCCGCGCATCGGTTCAGTGTGGCAGCGCGCGCAGACGATCGACGAGGCGCTTCAATGGCACCCTGAAGTCGTCGAGCAAAGGAAGGCCCGCCGCGACCAGTGCGGAGTTCTCGAGCACCGAGTTCGCCGGCCGTTTTGCCGGACGAGGCGGCTGCAACTCCGCGGTTGCAATCGGCGACACGCGATCCGGGTCTTCACCCGCCGCGGCAAGAACCTCGCGGGCGAACTCGTACCAGCTGACCGCACCCTGGTTGGTGAGATGGAAAATGCCGCGCTGGTCCGCCTCGACCAGACGCACGATGCCGGCCGCGGCGTCGTCGGCGAACGTCGGGTGTCCGATCTGATCGTCGACGAAACTGAGTCGGGGGTTCGTACCCGCGAGACGCAGGATCGTCTTCACCATGTTGCCGCCGTGAAAGCCGCACACCCACGAGATGCGAACGATCAGGTCGTCGGCCCCCATCGCCGATTCGCCCGCGAGTTTCGACGCCCCGTACACGGACTGCGGGTTGGGAACGTCGGATTCGACGTACGGCGAGGACTTCGTTCCGTCGAAGACGTAGTCGGTGCTGACATAGACGACCCGCGCGTCCACCGCACGTGCCGCAGCGACGACGTTCGCGCTGCCGACGCCGTTCACCGCGAATGCGGTGTCGGGGTCGCCTTCGCACGCATCGACGGCTGTCCACGCTGCTCCGTGGATGATCCAGTCAGGCCGGACGCGCGAGACGAGAGACGCAACCGCTTCCCCGTCGCGGATGTCGAGTTCGGTGTGCGTCGTGCCGACGGCCTCGTGACCGTTGCGCCCGAGCACGTCGATCAATTCGGTCCCCAACTGACCGGCGGCGCCGGTGACGAGGACCTTCACTTCTTGCCCTTGAGCGGCTCCCACCACCAGCGGTTGTCGCGGTACCACTTGACCGTGGCTTCGAGCGCCTCGTCGAGGGTGCGCTGTTTCTTCCAACCGAGGCGCGTGATCTTGTCGATGTTGACCGAGTAACGGCGGTCGTGGCCCTTGCGGTCCTCGACGTACTGCACCATCTCTTCGCCGACTCCGAAGATGCCGAGCAACTTGTCGACGAGAACGCGGTTCGGGGTCTCGTTGCCGGCGCCGATGTTGTATATCTCGCCGACGGTGCCCTTGGTGAGGACCAGGTGCACACCCGAGCAGTGGTCGTCGACGTACAGCCAGTCACGTTCGTTCAGACCGTCGCCGTACAGCGGGATCTTCTTGCCGTCGATCAGGTTCGTGGTGAACAGCGGGATCGCCTTCTCGGGGTACTGGTAGGGCCCGAAGTTATTTGTGCATCGCGTGACGAGCACCGGCGTGCCGTGCGTGTGGTGGTACGCGAGCGCGATCAGGTCGGATCCGGCCTTCGACGCCGAATAGGGCGAACGGGGCTCGAGCGGATCGGTCTCCAGCGACGAGCCGACCTCGACCGATCCGTACACCTCGTCGGTGCCGATGTGAAGAACGCGGCCGATTTCGTGCTTGCGCGCAGTGTCGATGACGACGTTGGTCCCGAAACAGTTGGTCAGGATGAAGTCCTCGGAACCGTCGATCGAACGGTCGACGTGACTCTCGGCGGCGAAGTGCACCACGGCGTCGTGGCCCTTCATCGCGTCGGCAACCGCCGCCGGGTCGCAGATGTTTCCCTTGACGAAGCTGTACCGCGGGTTGTCGTCGACGTCTTTCAGCGTGGACAGGTTGCCCGCGTACGTGAGCGAATCGAACACCGTGACGTGATCGTCGGTGTTCTCGAGGACGTAGCGCACGTAGTTCGAGCCGATGAAGCCCGCTGCGCCGGTGACGAACTGTTTCATGATTGTGCTTCCGGTGTGGGGGTGATCAGGGACGAAGGGCGAAATGCGGCTGCCACTGCGGCTGAATGTCGCGGCGCATCGGGTTGGTCTGGTCGCGCTTGGAAAGGATGGGCTCGCCGACGCCCCAGTCGGCGCCGATTTCGGGGTCGTTCCACGCGACGCCCAGTTCGTCGGCCGGGTTGTAGTAGCCGTCGACGAGATAGGTGATTGTCATCTTCGTCAACGCGGAAAAGCCGTGCGCGACTCCCGGCGGAATGAAAACGCCGCGGTGGTCGTGCGAACCGTCGTCGCGCGCACCGAGGTCGATGATCTGCGTGGCGCGTTCGGTGGGCGAACCCTGACGCAGGTCGTGCAGCACGACGCGGCACTTGCCGAACGGCACGTACCAGTAGTCGGCCTGATGCAGGTGGTAATGCAGGCCGACAAGGCAACCCGCCTGGCGGTCGCCACGGTTGGCCTGGATCATCTCGCGTCCCTGCGGGAACCACTCGCGGCGGTACGTCTCGATGAAGAACCCGCGTTCGTCGCCGTGCATCGCCGGCTCGACGATGTGCACGCCCTTGATGACCTCGGAGGGTGTGATGACTGCCATTTCGGACCTTTCAGGAACGCGTTTCGGGGGGTGTCACTCGACTTCGACCGTACTGTCGTCACCCAGCATCAGTCGCAGGGCCGACGGGCGCTGCGCGGAACGCTTGATGGTGACGTTGCGGCCGACGAGCGAGTCGGACATGCGGTTGATGTCGGTGATCGAACTGCCGTCGAGAAGCACGGAGTGTTCGATCTCAGAATGCACGACCGTGCAGTTGTTGCCGACCGAGGTGTACGGGCCGATGTAGCTGTTGCGCACGACGCTTCCCGAACCGATGACCACCGGACCGCGAATGCGGGAATTCTCGATCTTCGCGCCGGATTCGACGACCACGCGTCCTTCGATCTGCGACGTCGCATCGACGCTTCCCTCGTTGCGTGCCTGGAGCACCTCGAGAACGAGACGGTTGCATTCGAGCAGCGGATCCTTCTTGCCGGTATCGATCCACCAGCCCCGCAGCACCTCGTGGCGCACCCTGTGCTTGTTGGTGACCAGCCACTGGATGGCGTCGGTGATCTCGAGCTCGCCGCGGGCCGAAGGTTTGATGCTGCGCACGGCGGTGTGCACGGTCTTGTCGAACAGGTAGACGCCGACGAGCGCGAGGTTGGACGGCGGATCCTTGGGCTTCTCGACGAGGCGCACGACTTCACCGTTCGCATCGACTTCCGCGACACCGAACGAGCGGGGGTCGTCGACTTCGCACAGAAGAATCTGTGAGCTCGGAGCGTCGGCACCGCCCGCGGCGCGGGCCGCCTCGAAGCGCGTGACGAAATCGGTGAGACCCTGCTGCAGCATGTTGTCGCCCAGATACATGACGAAGTCGTCGTCACCGAGGAACTCTTGGGCGATGAGAACGCAGTGCGCCAGGCCGAGCGGGGCGTCCTGGGGGATGTACGTCACCGAGACCCCGAAGCGCGAGCCGTCGCCGACCGCCGCACGGATCTCGTCGCCCGTATCGCCGATGATGATGCCGATCTCGCGGATGCCAGCCTCGGCCATGGCTTCGATGCCATAGAAGAGGATCGGCTTGTTGGCGATGGGGACCAGCTGCTTGGCGCTGGTGTGGGTGATCGGCCGCAGGCGCGTGCCCGCGCCGCCCGACAGAATGAGGCCTTTCATCGCCCGACAGCCTAGGCGACCTACCATCGGTTCATGCCCCGTTCCGGCGCCGTACCGCGCTTCCTGCACCCCTTTGCCAAGCCCACCAGGGAACGATTCATCACGGTTGCGCGGGGCGACGGTGCGCGCATCTACGACGCCGACGGCCGCGAGTACGTCGACGGCATGGCCAGCCTGTGGTACTGCGCGATCGGCCACGGACGACGCGAGATGGCCGATGCAATCGCCAAACAGGTGACGACGATCGAGGCCTATTCGGCATTCGATCCTTTCACCACTCACGTCGCCGACGAACTGTGCGAACGCATCGCCTCGCTGTCGCCGCTCGACGATTCGCGCGTGTTCCTGTGCAACAGCGGGTCCGAGGCCGTCGACAGTGCGATGAAGCTCGCCCGCCTTGCACACGTGCAGGCAGGCCACCCTGAACGAACGGTCATCATCTCGCGCGGTCGTGGCTACCACGGCACCAACTACGGCGGCACCAGCGCGCAGGGAATCCCACCGAACAGAGCCGGCTACGGCCCACTGGTCGGCGACGTCATCCACGTCGGACCCGACGACATCGAAGAGATGGCGACCGCGATGTCACAGAATGCGGGTCGCCTCGCCGCGGTCATCAGCGAACCGGTGCAGGGAGCCGGCGGCGTGTTCCCGCCGACCGAGGGTTATCTCGCCCAACTTCGACGACTCTGCGACACGCACGGTGCGTACCTGATCTTCGACGAGGTCATCA
>CAYFNP010000052.1:0-1850 GCA_964344425.1 uncultured Bifidobacterium sp.
AGTGCGCCGAGGTCGAGCGTGTAGAGCTGCTTGTTCTTCAGCGTCTCGGGAATGTCGTTGCTGACGATCTTCTGGGCGAGACCCTCGACGATCGCCGTCTTGCCGACGCCCGGCTCGCCGATGAGAACAGGGTTGTTCTTGGTGCGGCGAGAGAGGATCTGCATCACGCGCTCGAGCTCGCGGTGACGACCGATGACGGGATCGAGCTTCTTGTCCTTGGCGAGCTGTGTGAGGTTGCGGCCGAACTGATCGAGGATCTGGCTGCCGCCCTTGTCGCTGCTCTCTTCTTTGCCACCTGCGGCCGCTCCCGACGGTGCCTGGCCCTCGGCCTTGCCGCCGGTGGAGCCCTGGTAGCCACTCAACAACTGGATGACCTGCTGGCGAACACGACCGAGGTCGGCGCCGAGTTTGACGAGAACCTGAGCCGCCACCCCTTCGCCTTCACGGATCAGGCCGAGGAGGATGTGTTCGGTTCCGATGTAGTTGTGACCCAACTGCAGAGCCTCGCGCAGCGACAACTCGAGAACCTTTTTTGCCCGCGGCGTGAAGGGAATGTGGCCCGACGGCGAGGAGCCACCCTGACCGATGATGTCCTCGACCTGTGCGCGCACCGCCTCGAGCGAGATGCTGAGCGACTCCAACGCCTTGGCCGCGACACCCTCACCCTCGTGAATGAGGCCGAGGAGGATGTGTTCGGTTCCGATGTAGGAATGGTTGAGCAGGCGTGCTTCTTCCTGAGCCAGCACGACGACCCGACGCGCCCTGTCGGTAAAGCGTTCGAACAATTTGACCGCCCTTTTCAGGTGCCGTTCCCGGCACTGGAACAACTGAAAAAGAGTGTATCGGCAGCGTTGGGGGACCTCGCACTGCAGGTCGTAACCTTCGCGTGTGTCCGTTGGCTCGCCGCTGCTCGAACTCCCCGCGATGGCGGCCGACCGTGAACGGGTCGAGCGGGCGATGCTCGACGCGGTCAGGACTTCCGACGATTATTTGACGGAAATCGCGTCACACCTCATATCGGCGGGCGGCAAGCGTCTGCGTCCCGTCATGACGATTGTGGCCAGCTTGGCGGCCGAGGCGGAACCCACAGCCGCGTCGAATGACGCGATTCAGGGCGGAATCGCCTGTGAACTCGTCCACTTGGGTTCGCTGTACCACGACGACGTCATGGACGAGGCCGAGACGCGTCGCGGTGTCGAGACGGTCAATGCGAAGTGGGGCAACCTGCAGGCGATTCTCGCCGGTGACTTTCTTCTCGCGCGGGCGTCGGAAATCGCGGCGTCGCTCGGAACCGAGGTCGCCGGTCTGCTTGCGGGCACGATTGGTCGTCTGTGCGAGGGCCAGATCGAGGAATTGCGCTTCACCTACAACCCGGCGCGGACGGTCGAGTCGTACCTGGCAAGTATCGAAGGCAAGACCGCGTCGTTGTACGGCACTGCGGCTCGCATCGGTGGATTGGTTGCCGGTCACGATCGCGCGGTCATCGACGCACTCACCGCGTACGGCACGGCATACGGCATGGTCTTCCAGATTGTCGACGACATTCTCGACCTCACCTCGACCGATGCCGAGCTCGGCAAGCCCGCAGGTCACGACATGGTCGAAGGTGTCTACACGCTTCCGGTGATGTACACGCTCGCCGGGGGTGGCGCTGCTGCCGACGAACTGCGGCGGATGCTCGGCCGGCCGCTCAACCGACGCAAGCAACGACGTGCACTCGACATCGTTCGTGGCGGGAACGGCATCGAAAAGTCGGTGGCAATGGCGCACGACTTCGTCGCGCGCGCCGAGCGGGCATGTGATGTGCTTCCGGCAACCCCGGCCACCCAAGCATTGCGTCTCGCGGCGTC
>CAYFNP010000052.1:1950-8424 GCA_964344425.1 uncultured Bifidobacterium sp.
CGCGGACCGGCGAATGCATCGCCGGCGACGAACATCGTCGAGTCGTCGTTTGCCCAGTGCGCTGATGGCCAGCTGCGGTGGGGTGTCGCAAATCGCCAGCGCTTGAAGTTGGCGGCGACGATTTGCGCGGTACCGAGATACGGCTTCGCAGCCTCGCGCAGCAACAACTCGGCTTCGTCGTGGGCAAGATCCCAATTGGCAAGGCTCCATGCGGGATTCGCGTGGAACGTCACGGCGTGCACGGGCGAGATTCCCTTTGCGTGATTGTCACCGATGAAGGAAAAGGTGTCGTCGGGGTTCTGCACCGCGCCCGGCGCGGGAATGTTCGGCGGTCCGTCGAGTACGGCGAGGAGCGCGAGCGTGCGGTCGTAGTCGATCGAACGCAGTTCCTCGGGTAATTCGATGCCGGCGGTGAATGCAAACCCGAAACTCTGCGCGATCGGTGCGGTGAGGATGACGACGTCACTGCGAAATTCCTCGGCCGTGTCGAGTCGGGTGATCCATTCACCGTTGTCGGAACGTGTGACCGAGAAGACAAGAGAAGCGCTGCGAATGTCGAGGCCCTGTGCCAGATGTTTTGCGATCGCGGTCATACCGGTGGTCCCGACATATCGGGGATAGCCGTCCTGTTCCGGGCCGAATCCGTGACACCACACACGGGCGACGCCCGCGTTCACCCAGCCCTGGACCATCGCGGCGAACCTGTCGTCGCGGACCGTGAAGAACTGCGCTCCGTGATCGAAGACGCCGTCACCGATTCGTCGGGTTGCGAGACGTCCGCCGATGCCGCGACCTTTGTCGATGACGGTCACGGAATGGCCCTGCGAGACAAGCTCGCGTGCGGCGACGAGGCCGGCAAGCCCGGCTCCAACGACGACGACTTTCATCAGGCCGCGAGGGATCGTCGATGGGCGCGCTCGGCTCGACGAAGAAAGCTGATCAGTTCCTTGTTGAAAGTTGACGCGTGTTCGACCATGAAGCCGTGCGCTGCGCCAGAGATGACGACCAGTTCGGCCGTCGGGATTTTCTCGGCCAACATTTCGCTGTCGCCGCGCGGCGTGAGAATGTCCTGATTTCCCACGATGACGAGTGTCGGAACGGAGATGGTGCTGACGCTGTCGGCGAGGAACTCGAGCTGCTTGTCGCTGGTGAGAATTGCGTCGACCTGCGCCTGGAAATCGGTTCCGGGACGGCCCATGGCGAAGGGTCCGAGCCAACCGAGGGCGGGCCAGAGTCGCCGAAAGGAGCGCGGGCCGATGACCCAGCGACCAGCTTCGCGGCCGAGCGCTGCCATGCCCTCGGTGGTGGCGAGGTGGGACCATTTCTCGAGCAATTCGCGTCGCCATTCGGGGTTCGTCCCGGAAGTGCAGGCCAGCGTCAGAGACCTGGTGCGGTGCGGATACTTCACGGCGATGATCTGTGCAATTGCACCGCCCATCGATGCACCAACGACGTGCGCGGTGTCGATACCGGCGGCGTCGAGAACCTCGATCGCGTCATCGGCCATGTCTTCCAGTGAGAACGGTGCGGTCGGTCGGTCGGAGCGACCAACACCGCGATTGTCGGGCGTGACGATGCGAAAGAGCGGCGCGAGCGCGAGGCGCTGCATGTCCCAGCCGTGCATGTCGGCACCGAGTCCCTGGATCATCAGCACGGGCGGCGAGCCGGGGCGGCCGGCAGACTTGTAGTGGATGCGCACTCCGTCGCGGGTGGTGACGTACGCCATCAGGCCACCTGCCGGGCCGCGGCAACGCGAACGACGCTCGGCCATTCGTAGAGACGCTCGATCACTTCGTGCGTCGAATGGCGAGGTGCGAAATGAATGAGGCGTGCATGGTCGCTTGCGTGCGCGAGACGTCCGTGGCGCAGCATCTCGACGACGTGATCGGGAACCGGGGCGCCGGCGATGTTGGCAACCTGGCGCGTGACCCACCAGCCCGGCCCGAGGATTGGAACGGGAAGGCGACGACCCTGCATCGCGGCGCGGCGTGCGGTGATGGTGCCGTCGGCAGCGACGTTGATGGCACCGTCAAATCGGTGTTGCGCGGCAAGACCAAATGCGAGCGCCGCATCGTGGTCTTCGATGACGCTGAACGGGGGGTCCCCGGGCATGAGAAACGGAACTGCGGGAAGTCGCAGCAGCCGACCGAGCGGACTCGGTACGTGTGCGCCGAGAACCGAGGCGAGCCTCAGGCTGGCGACCGCGACGCCGCGCGACGAACGAAGATCGGCGGCCTGGGATTCGAGAAACTGCAGCATCCTGCCGTAGCGCGAAGCCGGTGCTGTCGAGGTGAATTCATTCGGGGTCAACGGTGCATGGCTTCGGGCTCCGTAGACCTCGAGCCCGGACCGCACGACAACCGCCTCGAGTGACGGTGACTGGTGCGCAGCGTCGAAGGCCGCACGACCGACATCGGATGTCGTGCGCTCGGCTTCCTCGGGCGAGAGTCGGGCGTTCGGTTCCCACACACCGAGGTGAACGATGACGTGCGGGTCGAAGTCATAAATGATCTGGGAGACGTTGGCAGTCCGGTTGAGCGCGACGCGCCGGAAAACCGTGCGATTGAGTCGGCGACGGGGCGGGTCGGCGTCGACCCCGAGAATGCTTCCGACCCAATCCTTTTCTTCGAGCATCGAAGTCGCAAGCGAGCCGAGCTCACCTCCACAGCCGGTGACAAGAACCCGCTGACCTACCATCACGTCACCGAAGTTCGTGCACGCGCAGAATCAGTTCGCGGGCAAAGGGGTCGAGTTGTCGACATGCGATGCGCTCGGTGATGGCGATCGCCTTCGACGGGTCGTCGACCAATCCGCTCCACCGGATGTAGCCACCCATGATGCCGATGATGCGGTCGCCGACTTCTTCGGCGTGCACCAGGACCTTTGCGTCTCCGGTCAGCAGGTCGCGGAGTTCGGTGTAGAACGAGCGCAGCCACGGATCGATGTCGTCGGCGCCGGTGAGCGGCCGGTGGATGTACGGAAGATTCAGCTCGTCGTAGTTGTGCAGGTTGTGCGGTGCGCCGATGATGGAGACAACCTTGGCGAAGTGGTTCTCGCGCAGCCAGATGATTTCCTCTTGGCGCCTGACACGACGGTGATTGACCCCGTAGCCGCCGGGCCGTTCGCAGATGGCCAAGCGGTCCTTGATGATCCACGTGAAATTCCTGGGCTGGATACCGAGGGCCCACTTGCCGCGTAATTTCGGAGGCATCAGACCAACCTTAGACGTTGGTGGGTGCGGACAACCCGTCGTCCGCCCCCAACTTCGCAACCGGGATGGACCCCTCGAGCAACGTCGAGAACGCGCTCGACGGCGGCCGAATCGGGTGGATACGGGTCCGAGAGCCATGTTCTGATTGCCCGACGGGCGAGCGGCAACGGTGCAGCGGCAAGTTGGACTGCGTCTGTCACGTCGATCACCGTCGCGAGGTCGCGGAGAAGTTTTTCGTCATCTGCAATCAGGTGCGACTGGCGGGACACGAGCGCAGCAACATCGCGGCGAGCGATGTCGTCGAGTAGCGGCAGAAGTTCATGACGAACGCGGTTGCGGCGGAACCGCGGGTCATCGTTCGATTCGTCCGATGCGACAGTGATTCGTTCGTCGCGACACAGGCGATGCGTCTCGGCCCGCCTGATGTTGAGCAGCGGTTTGCCGTGTTCGTAGCGCATTCCCGCGAGACCGTCGGTGCCCGATCCACGCATGAGGTTGAGGAGAACGGTTTCGGCCTGATCGTCGGCGGTGTGTCCGGTCAGCGCACCGGGTGGCAGTAGGGCGCGTCGCGCGTCGCGCGCCCGTGCTTCGAGGTTCGGCCCGTCAACGATGTCGGCACGCAGGCGGGTGAACCGAACCCCGAGTCGATCGCAGAGTTCGCCAACGAGGTCGGCTTCGGCTGCGGATGTCGGCCGCAGTCCATGGTCGACGTGGTATGCCGTCGGGTTGCACCCCGCTGCCACGGCGAGAAACAACATTGCCATCGAGTCGGGACCACCCGACACCGCGCAAGCAACCGGGCCGACGGGAAATCGGCTGCGTGACAGAAGATCAGTGACGAAGTCGCTTTGATCGACTCGAGTCGCCATCTAGCGCTTGCGACGTCCCGGGTAGCGCGATCCGCTGACCTTCGAGACGTAGCCAACAACCACACTGACGAGCGCGCCGCCGCTCGCGAGGGCGAGAACAACGCCGATCCACCAGTGCCAGGGGTTCGCTGCAATCATGCCGTCATCGTAGCGACTGGCCGGCTGTGCCGACGGGGTGGGCCCGCGGTCAGGGTTCGAACGTGTCGGCCACCGCATCGATGGCGTTCACGAAGCGGGTGAGGTGGTCGGCAAATACCTCGAGTTCATCGGCCGAGTAGTGGCTGAGAATCTGGCTCATCGCCTTGAAGCGACGTTCGCCGATGATCGCGTGCCTCTGCCGACCCGCCGGAGTGGCGCTGACCGTTACGACTCGTCCGTCGGTCGGCAGCGCGCTGCGCTTCGCAAGGTCGAGTTTTTCGAGACGCTGGATCGCGCGCGTCGCGGTGGAAGGGTCGACGCGCAACGCCTCGGCGAGGTCGCCCATTCGCCAACTATCGCGCTCGACGAGCAGATCGAGAGTGTCGACCTGACCGGGATCAAGCGCCGAATCGCCGGTGCCGAACAACTTGTCGCGAATTGCGGATGAACCTGCACCGCGGCGCAGTTCGCGCCACGCGAATGCGATCGCCGCAATTGCGTCGATGTCGGGAACGACCGGGTCCGACGCAACGGTCGTTGCCTGAACTTCGGTGCGGGGGAGCGAGCGGGGGGTGCCGTTCATGAGAGAAACGCTAGCGAGAACAACTGCACAAGTCGCGCCGGGACAAAGATTCTTCGGAGGTTCTTACCGCTGTTGACGATGCGGAACGCTCAGCGCATTGTGACGGCGTCGGGGCCCCACGGGGTGACTTCGCCGGGCTCCTGGAACCGATCGGGAAGCTCCTCGATCATGTTCAGCGTTGCGGCGAACCGGCCGATGCCGACGAACAGCGAGACGTTGAAACCCAGTTCGACGATTTCAGCCTCGGTGAAGTGCTGCTTGAGAAGGTCGTAGAACGCATCGTCGATTGCCAGGTGGTTGGTGGCGAACAGTTCACCGAATCGAACGGCAATGCGCTCGCGCTCAGTCAGGTCGTCGGCTTCGAGCGGGCGTTCGAGCGAACAAACGAGATCTTCGTTCAGTCCGTCGGCCAGTGCGTCGGGGTAACGAATGGCCATGCAACTGCGGCACTGGTTGTGGAACGCAACCCGCAGCCGCACCAATTCGATGAGACGCGGGGGGAGCGTGCGATGGATCTTCAGCGAAGCGGCGAATGCCGACATGCCCTTCGTCATCTCGGGGGCATGGGCAAAGATCCGCGTGAGGCCAAGTTCGAGGGGCGTCTTCTCGTCGGCACGCGACATCTTGCGGATGTCCTCGGGTAGTTCCTCGACCGAAAGTTTGCGCAGGCGTGTCATGCCCGAACTCTAGAAGATTCGCCGACGGGTCGGAAGAGGCAGGTCACGAACCGCGGAAGAACCCTTCAATTGCGTCGATTTGCGTGGCGAGTATGTCGCGCCACGACTCGGTGAATCCGGCAGGGGACTCGGCCGCGATCGAGGTGAGGTAGTCGAGAACGAGTGTTGGTACCCCGGGGATCGAGGGGACCAGTTCCATGTAGAGGGCGAAATCGCTGCAGCCCTGATGGCCCGCGAGCGGCAGGTCGACACGCTTGTGCCGCGCGTCGCGATTGCGAATGGCCGCCCAGATGGGATCGGCGTCGGTTACCGGGGGCGTCGTGACGTCGCCGTTGCCGACGAGCAGGAGAACGGGGATCGAAATTGCGTCGATGACCGACGACGGCAGTGTTCGTGTGTACGCCTGCGCGCCGGCAATCGAGCGAATCCGCGTGTCGCCGGGGAGACCGTGGATACCCGTCGTGCTGATGATCGCCGTCAGTCCACCGTAGCTGTGGCCGCCGACGTGGACGCGCTCGGCGTCGATGACGCGGGTGATCGAAGTCGGCAGAAGGTCGTTCGACGTGAGAAGTGAATCGAGCAGGAACTTCACATCGCCGAGTCGTTGGCGTTCGTTTGTTTCGTCGTCGACGTTCGCGCCCGTCAACCAGTCGGTCAGCGTGTCGCCGGGGTGATCGGCAGAGACGACGACGAATCCACGCGCGGCGAGTCCTTCGCAGAGTTGCGTGTAGTTGTGGCGTTGGCCGGTTCTGCCGTGCGACCACACGATGAGGGGATACGTGCCGTCCTTCGCGGTCGTGGACTCGACCGAGTTCGTCGAGGGAAGATCGATGCCGGGGAGGAGTGTGTAGACGGAGCTCGGCCCGCTACCTGTCGCGGGGAACCACATGTCGAATGCGAGTGACCGGCCCGCGCGACCGGGATCGACGAGCGTTGTTCCAAGGTGGCCGACGATCGACTGCATGGTGAGACAGTAACGTCTCGCCATGGCTGAAT
>CAYFNP010000053.1:0-8357 GCA_964344425.1 uncultured Bifidobacterium sp.
ACGTCGGTGCTGGTCAGCCCATGGTGAACGTAGGCACCCGCCGGCTGGCCGACCGTCTGCTGCAACACGTCGACGAACGCGGCGACGTCGTGGTTGGTCACTGCTTCGCGCTCGGCAACGGCCTCGACAAAGGCCGCGTCGACGCGCGGTGCCGCCGCCCGGCATGCGGCCACTGTCCCCGGGGGCACGGCACCGATCGCCTCTTGTGCCTCGGTTGCGAGCAGTTCGATTTCGACCCACCGGGCCATGCGCGACACGTCGGAGAAAATCCGCGACATCTCGGGCAACGCGTAGCGCTGGATCACGCGCGAACCACGCAGTCGTCGCGTTCTGGTCCGGTGCCCACCAACGTGACGGGGATGCCCAACTCGGTCTCGACGAGTTGCACGAGTTGACGGGCGTTCGGGTGCAGGTCGTCGAACTTCTTCGCACCACGGAGTGCGGTCTTCCAACCCGGGATCGTCGTGTAGCCGGGACGAACGCGTGCGAGCACTTCACTGCGGTCGGGATAACCGCTGATTGTCCGCCCGTCGAGTTGGTACGAAGTGCACACCTTGACCTCGTCGAACGAATCGAGGACGTCGAGTTTCGTGAGTGCGATCTCGGTGAGTGAGTTCAGGCGCACCGCGTGTTTCAGCATGACGATGTCGAGCCAACCGGTGCGACGTCTGCGACCGGTGACGGTGCCGAACTCGTGGCCAATCTCGATGAGCGCGGCACCGAGTGCATCGGGCTCACCCGTTGCGTCAACCAGTTCGGTCGGGAACGGTCCCGAGCCGACGCGGGTCGTGTACGCCTTGGCGATACCGATCACGCGTGTGATGTCGCGCGGGCCGAGTCCGGTTCCCGAACATGCACCGCTTGCGATCGGATTCGACGACGTGACAAAGGGATACGTGCCGTGGTCGATGTCGAGAAACGTCGCCTGCGCACCCTCGAGCAGCAGGTTCGACCCTGCGTCGAGTGCATCGTGCAGATGGTTCACCGTGTCGGCGATGTACGGGGCGAGCCGTGCACCGAGCGAGACGAAGCGCGACACGGTGTCTTCGACGTCGAGCGCGCTTCCGCCGAGCGCGACGAGAATCGCGTTCTCGGCCTCGGCGCGAGCGCGCACGAGCGCGGCGAAATGGTCCGCATCGAGAACTTCGCCGGCGCGAATTCCGACGCGTCGCGCCTTGTCTGCATACGCGGGGCCGATTCCCTTCAGTGTGGTACCGATCTTGTCCGCGCCACGGCCCGACTCGGCCAACGCATCGTGCGCTTGATGCCACGGAAAGATGAGGTGCGCCTGGCTGGAGACGCGAAGTCGCGAGCACGACACGCCGCGCGACTCGAGCGTGTCGACCTCCTTGAACAACGTCGGCAGGTCGACAACGACACCGTTACCGATCACCGGCACGACATGGTCGTAGAGAACCCCACTCGGAACCAGTTGCAGCGCGTAGCGCTCGTCACCAACGACGACCGTGTGTCCGGCGTTGTGACCACCCTGATAGCGCACGACATGCGAGTGGCTGGCCGCGAGAAGGTCGATGATCTTCGCCTTGCCTTCGTCACCCCACTGGGTACCTACGACAACCGTGACGGGCATTCAACGCTCCTGACCGCGCATCTGGGGAACGTGAAGAAAGCCTAGCGGTTGGGCCGTGCTGCACGGCTAGGTTTTGCGACGTGGCCGTGTTGCGCACCATGACGTGGTCGTCGATGACCGACGACGAGAGGCAACGCCTCTGCGCACGCGGTCTGACGGAGATCTTCGATCCCTCTCTGCGCCAGGCGATCGCCGCACTCGTTGACGACGTCCGAGTGAACGGTGACGACGCCGTCTGCCGGGCCCTCGCCACCCACGATGGGGTTCGGCTGACACCCGACCAACTGGCCATACCCCGCGACGCGATCGAAGCCGCCGTCGTGTCGCCGGAACTCGAGGCCGCACTGGCCCATGCGATCACCAACCTGCGCACGTTCAACGAGCGCGTGGTCGAGCGTCAGTCAAACTGGACGACCGAGATCCAGCCCGGCCTCACCGCGGGCGAGCACGTGTCGCCGATTTCATCGGCGGGTCTCTTCGTTCCCAGTGGCAAGGCGTCGTATCCATCGGTCGCCTACCAACTCGGGGTACCCGCGGTCGTTGCCGGTGTTCCCGACATCGCGCTGCTCGTTCCTCCGAAGCCCGGGGCAAACGGCGGAGTCGACCCTGCGGTCCTCGTCGTGTGTCGAATGCTCGGAATCCACCGCGTCTACCGCGCAAATGGTCCGGCGGGCATTGCCGCGCTCGGGTTCGGCACCGAGTCCATCGCGCCGGTTCGCAAGATCGTCGGTCCCGGCAGTCCGGCGGTGACGTGTGCGCAGGTCGAGATGCAACGACACGGCGTGGCAACGATGATGCTGCTCGGGCCGACCGAAAGCATGGTGATCGCCGACGACTCGGCCGATCCGGTGCGTCTCGCCGCCGATCTTCTGATCGAAGCCGAGCACGGCACCGATTCTTCGGTCGTCTTCGTCACCACTTCTGCCAGCCTCGTCAAGCAGGTCGACGCAGAGCTTGAACGCCAACTTGGTCCACTGCCGGCGCCCCGTGCCGAGGCCGCACGTGCGTCGCTCGGTATCAACGGCGGTGCGGTAGTCGTCGGCTCACTTGCCGAGGCCGTCATCGTCGCCAATCGCTACGCACCCGAGCACCTGCAGATCGCCGTCACCGACCGCGATGTCGACGCGACGGTCGATGCAATCGTGAACGCCGGCGAGATCCTCGTCGGCCAACACACACCGTTCAGCGCCGGCAACTTCCTCATCGGTTGTCCCGCGTCGCTGCCGACGAGCGGCTTCGCCCATGTCTCATCGGGCATCACCGCCGACGCATTTCTCAAGCGCACCGCCGTTGCACGCGCAAACGAATCGGCGCTTCGCGGCATGGCGCCGGACATCGTGACCCTGGCACGACACGAGGGATTTCCCGCCCACGCCAACGCCATCACCAACCGCTTCGACACCGACAACTGAACGACACTCAGGAGACCGACATGTCTTTGAAGGACACCATCAAGGCCGACCTCACCGCATCGATGAAGGCACGTGACGAAACGACCACGTCGACGCTGCGCATGGTGCTCGCTGCAATCACGAACGCCGAAGTCGCAGGCGACGAGGCCATCACACTCGACGACAACCAGACCATCGCCGTGTTGCAAGCCGAAGCAAAGAAGCGCTCCGAAGCGGCGCAGATCTACGCCGACGCGGGACGCAACGAGGCCGCGGCGAAGGAACGTACCGAACTGTCGATCATCGAGCGTTACCTACCCGCCGCGATGAGCGACGACGAACTCGACGCGATCATCGCCGAGGAAGTCGCCAAGGCCAAGGCGGCCGGTGCCGAGGGCGGCAAGGCGATGGGCCTCGTGGTGAAAGCGGTGCGTGAACGCGCCGGTAGTGGTGCAGACGGCGCACGCATCGCGTCAGCCGTGAAGGCCGCGCTCAACTAAAAAGGTCAAACCGAGACGAGCAGATCGCCGTCGCGTGCGTCGACCCTGATCGTCGAGTCCTCGCCGGCCTTGCCCTCGAGGATCAACACAGCGGCCCTGTCGGCGATCTCGCGTTGGATGAGTCGCTTGAGCGGTCGCGCACCGAACGACGGGTCGTAGCCCTTGTCGGCGAGCAACAACTTTGCGTCATCCGACACGTCGAGGGTGATGCGCCGGTCGGCCATGCGCTCGACCAAGTGGCGGAGTTGGATGTCGACGATGGTGCCGAGGTCGTCGCGTGTCAACGAACGGAAGCGCACGATCTCGTCGATCCGATTCACGAATTCGGGCCGGAAGTAATCGATCGGGTCACCCGGAAGGTTGCTGGTCATGATGAGCACGACGTTCGTGAAGTCGACCGTTCGACCGTGGCCGTCGGTCAGACGACCGTCGTCGAGGACCTGCAACAAAACGTTGAAGACCTCGGGATGCGCCTTTTCGATTTCGTCGAGGAGGACGACGCTGTAGGGCCGGCGACGCACTGCCTCGGTGAGTTGTCCACCTTCGTCGTAGCCGACGTAGCCCGGTGGCGCACCGATGAGCCGGCTGACCGCGAACTTCTCCATGTACTCGGCCATGTCGATGCGCACCATCGCGCGCTCGTCGTCGAACAGGAACTCGGCGAGTGCGCGGGCGAGTTCGGTCTTGCCGACACCGGTCGGGCCGAGGAACATGAACGAACCGATGGGGCGATTCGGGTCGGACAGCCCCGCACGGCTGCGCCGCACGGCGTTCGCAACGGCGGCGACGGCGTCTTCCTGGCCGATGACGCGACGGTGCAAGAGATCCTCGAGGTGCACGAGCTTGTGCATCTCGCCCTCCATCAACCGACTGACGGGCACTCCGGTCCACTTCGACACGACTTCGGCGATGTCCTCGGCGTCAACCTCTTCCTTCAGCATGCGTTTCGTCGCCTGCAACTGATCGAGATGTGACGTCGCGTCGGTGATGCGCCGCTCGAGTTCGGGAATGCGGCCGTAGCGGATCTCGGCCGCCTTCTCGAGGTCGGTTTCACGGTCGACCGCGCTGCGCAGGGACTCGAGTTCCTCTTTCAACGTGCGAATGGCAGCGATTGCCTCGCGCTCGGCGTCCCAGTGCTTCTTCATCTCGGCGGTCTGGGCCTGCAGGACGGCAAGTTCCTCGACAAGGGTGCCGAGGCGTTCTTTCGATGCGCTGTCGGTTTCCTTTTCCAGGGCAACCTTCTCGATCTCCAACTGCAGGATGCGCCGCTCGACCACGTCGATCTCGGTGGGCATCGAGTCGATCTCGATGCGCAACTTGCTCGCGGCTTCGTCGACGAGATCGATTGCCTTGTCGGGAAGGAACCTGTTCGTGAGGTACCGATTCGACAGCACCGCGGCACTGACGAGCGCACTGTCCTGGATGCGCACGCCATGGTGCACCTCGTAGCGTTCTTTCAGGCCGCGCAGGATCGCGATGGTGTCCTGCACCGTCGGTTCACCGACCCACACCTGTTGGAACCGGCGCTCGAGAGCCGGATCTTTCTCGACGTACTTTCGGTACTCGTCGAGCGTTGTCGCGCCGATCATTCGCAGCTCGCCGCGGGCGAGCATCGGCTTGATCATGTTGCCCGCGTCCATCGCACCTTCGGCACCGCCCGCTCCGACCAGCGTGTGCATTTCGTCGACGAACGTGATGACGTCGCCCTGTGCGTCGGTGATTTCCTTCAGCACCGCCTTCAGGCGTTCCTCGAACTCACCGCGGTACTTGGCGCCGGCCAGCATCGATCCGATGTCGAGTGCGACAAGTCGCTTGTTCTTCAGACCCTCGGGAACGTCACCGTCGGCGATGCGTCGCGCGAGTCCCTCGACGATTGCCGTCTTGCCGACACCCGGTTCACCGATGAGCACCGGGTTGTTCTTCGTGCGCCGCGACAGCACCTGGATGACACGGCGAATTTCGTCATCACGTCCGATGACGGGGTCGATCTTTCCTTCACGCGCGCGAGCGGTCAGGTCCTGGCCGTACTTCTCGAGCGCCTGGAACTGTTCCTCGGGGTTTTGCGACGTGACGCGGTGCGAACCACGTACGCGACGGATTGCCTCGAGCAGCTCGTCACTGCCGATGCCGACCCGCTGATTCATCGCCCACAGCAGGTGTTCGACGGAGAGATAGTCGTCGCGCAGGTCGCCACGGAGTCTGTCGGCATTTGCAAAGACGTTGTTCAGTTCGCGGTTCATGCGCGGTTCTTCGCCGCCGTAGGCGTTGGGCAACTTGCCGACGGCCTCGTCGGCCTTGTTGCGCAACATCAGTGGCGCCACGCCGACGGCCTGCAGCACGGCCGGCACGATGGTTCCGTCCTGGCGAAGGAGTGCGGCAAGAAGATGGTCGGGCGTGAGTTCGGGGTTGCTACGGCCACGCGCGTCTTCAAGAGCGGCGGTGACGGCCTCTTGCGTCTTTTGTGTCCACTTCTTCGGATCGACTGCCATGGCGTTTCTCCCTTCTCTCCTAGTAACGCTCGGGGTCGAAGATGCTCGGTCGCTGCCCGAACACCACGACGGCCTGTCGCAGGGGAACAATTTCGCCGCGTGTCGGCGCTCCGTCGTTGCGTCCGGCACCACGCAATTCGGCAACCTGTCTGCGCAGTTCGGCGACCTCTTCTTCGAGTGCCATCACCATGCGGATGCCCTCGAGGTTCAGCCCATCGGCCGCGAGTTGTGCGATGCGACGCAACCGAGCGATGTCGGCATCGGTGTAGCGCCTGTTGCCTCCCGAAGACCGGGCGGGGTTCACCAGGCCCCTGCGCTCGTAGATGCGCAACGTCTGGGGGTGCACACCGGCAAGTTCCGCCGCAACGGAAATGACGTAGAACGTTGTCTCGTTGTTGTGTCGTGAACCCATCAGCGGTCCTACCTTGATCTCGATCCCGATGCGCGCGGGTTCACCGCGACTTCGGCGAGTTTCTCGATTGCATCGCGTTCGTCGTCTGACAACTTGGTCGGCACGGCAACCTCGACGGTGACGATCAGGTCACCCGACTTCGAGTCCGTGGCGATGCCGCGGCCCTTCACCCTGTGCTTGGTGCCCGATTGCGTTCCGGATTTGATCTTCAACTTCACCCCCGCGCCGTCGAGCGTCGGCACGTCGACCTCGGCCCCGAGAACGGCTTCGTGGTACGCGACGGGCACGTTGACCACCAGGTTCAGTCCGTCGCGCGAAAAGACGGGGTGTGCGGTGACACGGCAGTCGACGAACAGGTCACCCGGCGGCCCGCCGTTGCGACCCGGGGCTCCGCGGCCTTTTAGACGAATGCGCTGGCCGTCATCGACGCCCGCGGGTATGCGCACCTTGACTTCGCGCGCGCGATGTTCGACCGCAGTTCCACGACACGACACGCACGGATATTCGATGATGACTCCGCGTCCCTGGCACCGCTGACACGGTGAAGAGAATGAGAAAAAACCTTGATTGCTGTCGACCGCACCGCGGCCGCCGCATTGCGGACAGGTTTGCGGAGTGGTTCCCGCGCGCGCACCCGAGCCGTTGCACCCGGTGCACGCCGCCTCGGATGTGAGGTGCAAAGTCGTCGTGATGCCGTGCGCAGCGTCGTTGAAGTCCAACGTCAGCGTGGCTTCGATGTCGCCACCGCGTTGCGGTCCGGTGCCGCGCGAACCTCCGCGACCGCGCCCACCGAACATCTGGCCGAGAAGATCGCCGAGTCCGTCGCCCATGTCGAAGCGGAAGCCACCGGGCCCACCATCGCCACCGAAGCCCATCGGGCCCATCGTGCGAACCTGGTCGTACTCCTTGCGCTTTTCCTCGTCGCCGAGAACGTCGTATGCAGCCGAGACTTCCTTGAAACGCTCTTCGGCGGCTGAGTTGCCCGGGTTCGCGTCGGGGTGCAGTTCACGGGCGAGCTTGCGGTACGCCTTTGTGATCTCCTTCGCGGTTGCCGACTGGGACACGCCGAGCACCGCGTAGTAGTCCTTCTCGAACCACTCGCGTTGCGGTGCCATGACGACGCTTAGCCCTTCACCTTGACCATCGCGGGACGCAACACGCGGCCCTTCCACGTGTAGCCCGTGCGCAACACCTCGACCACGATCGTTTCGCCCGACGCGTCGGCGTCGGCGGCCTCGTGCATCACCGCATCAGCGACGGCCGGATCGAACGCCTTGCCCTGGAGGTCGAGCGCCTCGAGGCCCTGCTTTTGCAGTGCACCGATGAGCGCCGACCAAATGGGTTCGACGCCATCGGCACCGTGCGTGAAGGCGGCCTCGCACGCGTCGAGCACGGGCAACAGGGCCTCGGCGATCTTGCCGAGCGACCGGTCGATCTCGTCGGCCATCTGTGTTGCCGCACGCTTGCGATAGTTCTCGAAGTCGGCCTGCAAACGCAGCGCGATGTCCTTGTACTCGTCGCGTTGCGCTAGCGCGGCGTCGCGTTCGGCCACCAGCGGGTCAACGACCGTGACGTTTTCGTCGACCGCGGGGTCCGCGTCGACGTTCGGAAGGTCCTCCGTCGTTGGGTTGATTGTCTCGTCGCTCACCACGACCACCCGGTCACTTTTCGTCGACGATTTCGGCGTCGACAATGTCGTCGTCGTTCGACGATGTCTGTCCGCTTGCCGACGTGCCCGCGGCGTTGGTGTCGCGTGCTGCGGCTTCGTACAGCTTTTGACTGAAGGCCTGGCTCGCGGACATCAACTTCTCGGTTGCGTTCTTGATGGTGTCGATGTCGGTCCCGGCAAGTGCGGCCTTGAGATCGGCAAGCGGTGTCTCGACTGCCGCCTTCTCGTCGGCGCTCACCTTGTCGCCCTGGTCACGCAGAACCTTTTCGGTCTGGTACACCAACGAGTCGGCGTTGTTGCGCACT
>CAYFNP010000054.1:0-2278 GCA_964344425.1 uncultured Bifidobacterium sp.
TCGGCATCTACGGCGTGCGCGGTGACGAAGAACTCGACGAGTCGGCCACGCACGGTTCGGGCTTCCTCGCCGACGTTTGTGAACGCTGGGAACGCGCGACGGGTCCGGCCGAGGCGGCCGGCATTCGCACGGTGCACCTGCGCACGGGCATCGTTCTTTCCACACAAGGCGGAGCACTGAAGAAGCAACTGCCGCTCTTCAAGTTGGGTGTGGGTGGCCGATTCGGTAACGGGCGTCAGTGGCAGAGCTGGATCTCGATCACCGACGAGGTGCGAGCGATCTCCCATCTTCTCGCGAGCAAGGTCTCGGGCGCCGTCAACCTCACCGCCCCCACGCCGGTCACCAACGCCGAGTTCACGAAGACACTCGCGTCGGTCGTCAAGCGCCCCGCGGTTCTCCCGATTCCTTCTTTCGGACCGAAGGCCCTGCTCGGTTCGGAACTCGCCGACGCGTTGTTGTTCACCGGTCAGCGCGTGGTGCCGAAGGCGCTGCTCAACGACGGCTACGTCTTCACGCACGCCGATCTCGAATCAGCGTTGCGCGACCTTCTTCGCAAGTAGCGCAATGTTCGACGTCGTCGTCGTCGGAGGCGGACTCGCCGGCCTCTCGTGCGCGCGACACCTGCAACGTGCCGGACGCGACGTCGTCGTGCTCGAAGCCGACGACGCGGTTGGTGGTCGCGTGCGCACCGATCTGGTCGACGGTTTCCGACTCGACCGCGGTTTCCAAGTTCTGCTCACCGCCTACCCCGAGATCCAAACCGACGTCGATCTCGTGAAACTGCAGATGCGAATGTTCGACCCCGGCGCACTCGTTCGCGCCGAGTCGAAGAACCACGTGCTTTCCGATCCGCTACGCGACCCTGCACGCATCGTTCCCACGGCACTCGCCCCCGTGGGCACCGTTTTCGACAAGGCACGCGTCGGACTTCTCCGACTTCGCACGCAACGCGCGTCGGCCCGCTCACTGTTGCGCAACGACGACATCGCGACCGTCGACGCCCTCACGGCCCAGGGCTTTTCGCAGAAGATGATCGATCGTTTCTTCAAGCCGCTCGTCGGCGGCATTCAACTCGACCCGGAACTCGCGACATCGCGTCGCATGTTCGACGTCATCTTTCGCTCGCTGTCCACCGGCGACACCGGAGTCCCTGCGATGGGCATGGGCTCGCTCAGCGAACAACTTGCATCACACCTGAAGCCCGGCACCGTTCGCCTGAACACACGGGTCGCGAAACTCACATCGAACGGCGTCACGACCGAAACCGGCGAAACACTGCAGGCCCGCAGCGTCGTCGTTGCAACCGAAGGACCAGCTGCGTCGAAACTGATCGGCATCGCCCCCGTCGCCTCGCGACCCGTCAGCTGCTTCTACTTCTCCGCACCAAAGGCACCTTTCGACGAGAAGCTGATCGCTCTCGACGGCTACTCGGGTGGTCCCGTCCTCAACATGGCGGTCATGAGCAACGTCGCGCCCGAATACGCACCGGCTGGTCGGCACCTGATCGCGGCCGCGTGCCCCGGCGTCACCGAAGCGACCCACCCGGGCCTGCACGACACCGTCGTCGCCCAGTTGCGTTGGTGGTGGGGTCCACAAGTGGCCGACTGGCGTCACCTGCGCACCTACAACATCGCCCACGGCCAACCCGACCAGTCGCCGCCTTTCTCGCCGAAGAAGCGGCAGTCGCTCGGAGACGGTCTCTTCGTGTGCGGTGACCACCGCGACACCGGCTCGATCCAGGGAGCCATGTTCTCGGGTCGACGCTGCGCCGCAGGTGTGCTCGAATATCTCGCATGAGCAACGCCGACTTCCTCGAGAGCACCATCGATTCACGCAACGAGGTGATCCGGGTCTCCCTCGTCGTGCCCGCGTCCCCCAACCAAATTTTCGACCTACTCGCCAGCCCCGCGGGCCACGCGATCATCGACGGCTCGGGCAACGTCAAAGCGCCCCAGTCGAACGCACCCGATCGTCTGTCACTCGGAGCCAAGTTCGGCATGGACATGAAGATGGGCGTTCCCTACAAGATCACCAACGAAGTCGTCGAGTTCGAGGAGAACTCGCGCATCGCGTGGCGGCACTTCGGCGGCCACATCTGGCGCTACATCCTCGAACCGCAGGCGACCGGCGGCACGAAAGTCACCGAGGAGTTCGACTGGAAGCACAACAAGTCGAAGTTGATGCTGAAACTGATGGGCGCCTTCGGCAAGAACCAGAAGTCGATCGAAAAGACTCTCGTTCGCATGCGCGACCACTTCGCCGCGAAATAGCACCAACC
>CAYFNP010000054.1:2378-8174 GCA_964344425.1 uncultured Bifidobacterium sp.
GAAATAGATTCGCCTCGTGGCAGTCACACTCCCCCGCGGCTTCGGCGCGTACGTCGCCAACATCGGCGTCAAGGACACGACCGATGACTTCACGCTCGTTGTCGCGCAAAGAATCTGCGCAGCAGCGGGTGTCTTCACCCAAAGCCGCTTTGCGGGACCGAGTGTCGTTGTCAGTCGCAATCATCTCGCCAACAACCACGCACGCGCCATGGTCGTGATCTCGAAGAACGCCAACGTTGCCAACGGCCCACAGGGTCTTGCCGACGCCAACGAAGTCGTCAACGGCGTTGCGCAAGCGATCGGCTGCGGTTCCGACGAAGTTCTGATCGCCTCGACCGGCGTCATAGGACGTCCGTATCCGATGGACCGAATCCGCGCGGGCCTCACCAGCATTCCGTCCTCGATCAACGGCACCGACGCCGAAGCCGTTGCGCGGGGAATCATGACGACCGACACGGTGCACAAGATCGCCGAGGCAACCGTTGCGGGAAGCAGTGCACGCATCGTGGGCGTTGCCAAGGGCGTCGGGATGATCGAACCGAACATGGCGACGTTGATCACGATGATGTTCACCGATGCAGACGTCGCTCCGGGACAGCTCGACGCGATCTTTCGTCGCGTGATGGACCGCACGTTCAACTGCGTCTCGGTCGATACCGACACGTCGACCAGCGATACCGCGGTCGTTCTCGCCAGCGGCGCCGCGGGCGCGGTCGACGAAACCGCGTTCGAGTCTGCGTTGTACGACGTCGCATTGTCGCTGACAAAGCAGGTTGCCCGCGACGGCGAGGGCGCCGAGACCCTGATCGAAGTGACGGTCGATCGTGCCCGAGACGGCGAACAGGCCAAGCGCGTGGCCAAGTCCATCGTGAACTCGCCACTCGTGAAGACGGCAGTGCACGGTGCCGACCCCAACTGGGGCCGCGTTGCCATGGCCGTCGGAAAATGCAACGACGCCGACATCGACCAGGAACGCGTCGTCATCCGCTTCGGAACACAAGAGGTGTACCCGAGCCAGGTCGACGCGACCGGTCTCGAGCGTTTGTCCAACTACATGAAGGGCGACGACGTTCTCATCCACGTTTCGCTGAACAATGGTGACGCATCGTCAACCGTGTGGGGTTGCGACCTGACCGACGGTTACGTCCGCATCAATGCGGACTACACGACGTGAGATAGGAACACAGCGGTTCGACATAGGTCGTGATCGACTTGTAGGCACGCACCTCGGTGGGAGTTTCGCGAAGAACGGCGACGAAGTCGTCGACCACGGGGCGACGGCGAAGCGCGAATCGGTGCATTGGTTCCATGAAGGTCCTGATGGTGAAGACGACCACGTCGTCCAAACGACGAAGTGTCTGGCGTTCGACGCGCAGGAAAAGGTCGGCCGGATCGATATTCGGCACGGGTGGCGGCGTGCGGGGTTCGAAGAAAATCCCGGCGTCCGAAATGCTCCAGTTCGCTCGCTCGACGATGCGACCGTCGGCGAGACGGTCGATCAACGAATCAACTCCCGCACCCACTTGGGATGCGTAGGTCGGAACGGGTCCGTGCACTTCGAGGATCGGCAAGCCGACCTTCTCGTGAAGCACCCACCGATTGGGAAAGCACAACTCGCCGCCGACGAGCACCCAACGACCATCGACCTCGCCGAGCACGCACACGTCGTCGGGCGTGTCGTGCGGAATGGTCTCGAACACGTTGGCGATCGCCTCGCCCCATCCGTCGAGAGCAGCGAATACTTCTCGCGGGTGGGCCGACCGTTCCATGGTGCGTTCGCGCAGCAGCGCGGGATGCGGAGGAAGCCACTCGGCCTCGTCGATCGTTCGTGCGCCGACAACGAAACGTCCCCCGTTCGGCCTCGGAAGGAGGTCCTCGCGGGGGACGTCGAACACTGTCGTGTGTCGTTCGATCAGCGCGTGGCGATCACTTGGGTGGCATACGGATGCCGCCGTCGACGCGGATCGTCTCGGCGTTCATGTAGCTGTTGGTGACGCACTCGATGACCATCGAGGCCAGCTCTTCGGGGTAACCGAGACGCTGCGGGAAGAGAACGCCCTTCTGCAGGTTCGACTTGAAGGCCTCGCTGTTGTCGCCTTCGCCGTAGATCGGCGTGTCGATCAGACCCGGAGCAACGGTGTTGACGCGCACGCCGACGGCAGCGAGGTCGCGTGCAATCGGCAGTGTCATACCGACGACGCCACCCTTCGATGCGGAGTACGAGGCCTGGCCGATCTGGCCGTCGAATGCCGCGACCGATGCGATGTTGACGATCGCGCCGCGCTCGCCGTTGGCGAGGGGCTCGGTGGTGCTCATCGCGGTTGCGGCGAGACGGATGCAGTCGAACGAACCGATGAGGTTGATCGCGATGACCTTCTTGAAGGCATCGAGGTTGGCGGCCGAGTCGTAGCTGCCGTCCTTGCCGACGGTGCGCTGTGCCCAGCCGATGCCGGCCGAGTTGACGAGCACGCGCAGCGGGCCCATCGACTTCGCCATCTCGACGGCGTTGATGATGTCGTCGGTCTTGGTGACGTCGACCTTGCAGAACGCGCCGCCGATTTCCTTGGCAAGGGCCTCACCCTTGTCCGCCTGGAGGTCGGCTACGACGACCTTTGCGCCACGCTTGGCGAGCAGACGAGCCGACGCTGCGCCGATACCCGAGGCTCCACCAGTGACGATTGCACTTGCACCTGAAATGTCCATGCGCGAGAGGCTATGCCCCCGTTGCTTGCACTGCCAAAGTGTCCACGAGATCGTTCATGGGATCTCCGGAGTGGCCCTTGACCCACGTGAAAACGGTCTTTCCGCTGCCCCGGCCGACGACTTCGTCGAAGAGGTCTTCCCACAGTTCACGGTTGGCGACGGGTTTCTTCTGGGAATTCTTCCAGTCGCGCGCCAACCAACCCTCCCACCATCGCTGACGGAAACAGTTCACGACGTACGTGCTGTCGGACACGATGACGAGTGTCCCGGTGTGGTCGCGATACGCACGCAATGCCTCGATCACCGCACGAATCTCCATGCGCTGATTCGTGCTGGGCCGCTCGCCGCCCGAGCCGTACGGCACGCCGTCGGGTGCCGCGGCCCAAGCCCAACCGCCCGGGCCGGGGTTTCCCGAGCAGGCACCGTCGGTGTACACGTGGAGGGCATCGTTCGGCGCGCGGTCGGGCCACTGCATGGAACGCATGCGGTGCAACAAATGTCGGTCGCGCTCGTGCAGCGACTTGGCCTCGGGTGCCGGAAGATCGTCGAAGGGAAGTTCCATGGGTTCGTACCGTTCATCATCTTGGTGGATGGACGAACGTGGGGCGGACACCCCCGAACCCTGCGAGAATGAGCACATGATTTTCGACGGCTCCGTCCACCAGCTGCCCGACACCGATCCGGTCGAGACGCAGGAGTGGATGGAATCCCTGAACGCGGTCATCGACAGCCAGGGAAAGACCCGCGCCCGTTACCTGTTGTCGCGACTGCTCGACCACGCGCGCGCAAACCAGGTCAGTTTCCCCGCGACGGTGTCGACTCCCTACGTCAACTCGATTCCGCGCGAGTACGAGCCGTGGTTCCCCGGCGACGAGTACCTCGAGCGACGCATCCGCGCGTACATCCGATGGAACGCTGCCGTGATGGTGATCCGAGCGAACTCGCGCGCCGAGGGAATCGGCGGACACCTCTCGACTTTCGCCAGCAGTGCGTCTTTGTACGAGATCGGCTTCAACCACTTCTTCCGCGGCAAGGACGACGGCCAAGCGGGTGACCACATCTACATTCAGGGCCACGCAGCACCCGGCGTGTACGCGCGCGCGTTTCTCGAGGGTCGCCTCACCGCCGACGACCTCGATCACTTCCGCCGCGAAATCGGCCGCGACGGACGCGGACTGTCCAGCTATCCGCACCCGCGCCTCATGCCCGACTTCTGGGAGTTCCCGACCGTGTCGATGGGCCTTGGTCCCATCACGGCGCTGTATCACGCGCGTTTCAACCGCTATCTGCTGAACCGCAAACTCGATGACACGTCGGCCAGCCGCGTGTGGGCGTTCCTCGGTGACGGTGAATGCGACGAACCCGAGACGCTCGGCGCGCTTTCACTCGCGGCGCGCGAGCAACTCGACAACCTCGTCTTTGTCGTCAACTGCAACCTGCAGCGCCTCGACGGCCCGGTGCGCGGCAACGGCAAGGTGATCCAGGAACTCGAGGCCGTTTTCCGCGGCGCGGGCTGGAACGTCATCAAGGTGATCTGGGGTTCGAAGTGGGATGACCTGCTTGCTCGCGATGTCGACGGTGTCTTGTTGAACAAGATGAATACGACCGTCGACGGCGAGTTCCAGCGTTACTCGGTCGAGAACGGCGCATACATTCGCGAGAACTTCTTCGGGCCGGACTCCCGCCTGCGGCAGATGGTCGCACAACTCAGCGACGAGGAATTGCAGACGCTGCCCCGCGGTGGTCACGACTACCGCAAGGTCTATGCCGCGTTCCGCGCGGCACAGGAGAACCTGGGGTCGGGACGCCCGACCGCGATCCTCGCCAAGACCATCAAGGGCTGGACCCTCGGGCCCGGCTTCGAGGGGCGCAACGCGACGCACCAGATCAAGAAGATGACGACCGACCAGTTGCGCACGCTGCGTCAACGCCTGCACCTCGAGGACGAGATTCCCGACTCGGCACTCGAAGGCGACGAACCGCCCTACTACCGTCCGTCGGAACAGAGCGTCGAATACCAGTACATGATGGAGCGCCGTCGTGCTCTCGGTGGTTCCATTCCCAAGCGCACGGTTCACGTTCGCAAGCCGTTGGCGTTGCCTGCAGAGGCTGCGTTTGCCGAACTCAAGGCCGGCAGTGGTGACCAGTCGGTCAGCACCACGATGGGTTTCACCCGACTGCTGCGCAACCTCGCGCGCGACGAGGCGTTCGGTTCGCGCGTCGTTCCGATCGTTCCCGACGAAGCACGCACGTTCGGAATGGACTCGCTCTTCCGCGAACTGCGCATCTACGCAAGCCAGGGCCAGAAGTACGAACCGGTCGACCACGACCTGTTGCTGTCGTACGCCGAGTCCGCCGACGGCCAGATTCTCGAAGAAGGCATCACCGAGGCAGGGTCGATGGCGTCGTTCATCGCGGCGGGAACCAGTTACGCGACGCGTGGTGTTCCGATGGTGCCCTTCTACACCTTCTATTCCATGTTCGGCTTCCAGCGCGTCGGCGATCTCATTTGGCAGGCTGCCGACGCACGGACGCGCGGGTTCCTCATGGGCGCAACCGCCGGTCGCACGACGCTTCTCGGCGAGGGACTCCAGCACCAAGACGGCCACAGCCTCGTTCTCGCGGCGACGGTTCCGCCGTGTCAGGCCTACGACCCCGCGTTCGCCTACGAGATGGCGTCGATCGTCGAGGACGGCATCCGTCGCATGTACGGACCCAACCCCGAAGACATCTTCTATTACGTCACGCTGTACAACGAGAACTATCCGATGCCCGCGATGCCCGCGCACGTGTCGAACGACGACGTCACGCGCGGGCTCTACAAGTTCGCCGAAGCGCCCGCCGATGCAAAGGTCAAGGCCGCGGTCGTGTTCTCGGGTTCGGCGCACTCGGCAGCGCGTGCCGCGGCAGAGGAACTGCTGACCAACTTCGGCGTGGGAGTCGAGCTGTGGTCCGCCACCTCGTACAAGCTGTTGCGCGAAGAGGCGCTCGAGTGCGAACGCATCGCGCGCCTGAACCCCGACCACCCGCCGGCAACACCGCTGGTTTCGCGGTTGCTCAACAACGCCGCCGGCCCCATCGTTGCGGTCAGTG
>CAYFNP010000055.1:0-2200 GCA_964344425.1 uncultured Bifidobacterium sp.
GGCCGCCGAGATGAACGCGTAGTCGGCGAGGTTCGACGTGATGGGGTTGCCGTCGCTGTCGTAGCGCACCTCTTCGAGCAGCGCCTGGGCCGTGCCCTGTGCGACGCCACCGTGGATCTGGCCTTCGAGCAGCAGCGGGTTCAGCACGCGACCGGCATCGTCGAGAGCGACGTGGCGCAGGTGACGCACCTTGCCGGTTTCGGTGTCGACCTCGACCACCGCGACGTGTGCGCCGAACGGGAACGATGCACCTTCGGCGTCGAAGCGCGACTCTTGTGCAAGCCCGCCGTCACCCTTGGCGGCGCTGGCGAGGTCGGCCCACGACTTGGCGATGGCCGGCGTACCCGCAACGTGGAATACGCCACGGTCGCGGTCGAGTTCGATGTCGGCTTCGTTGGCCTCGAGCAGTCGCGCGGCGAGCTTCTTTGCCTTGTCGACGAGTTCGATCGACGCCTTGTTGACCGCTGCGCCACCCTGCTGGAGCGAGCGCGAACCCATGGTTCCGCCACCGACCGGTACGAGGTCGGTGTCGCCCCACACGAGGTCGATCATGTCCATCGGGATGCCCGTCTGTTCCGAGGCGATCATCGACCATGCGGTCGCGTGGCCCTGGCCGTGGGGGCTGGTGCCGGTGTAGACGACCGCACGGCCGTTCTCGTGCACCTCGATCTTCGCGTTCTCGCCCATGGGCGGCACGCCGCCGGTGATCTCGACGTACACCGACACACCGATGCCGAGCTGCTTGACGTCGCCCGACGCGCGGCGCTTGGCCTGTTCGGCACGCAGCGACTTGTAGTCGGCCGCGGCGAGCACCTTGTCGAGCGCACCTTCGTAGTCGCCGACGTCGTAGGTCTGGCCGATGACGGTGGTGTGCTTGTCCATGAATTTCGGGATGAGGTTCATGCGGCGCACGTCGGCGGGATCCTTGCCGATCTCGGCGGCGAACATGTCCATCGCGCGTTCGGCCGCAGCCGTTGCCTCGGGACGACCCGCACCGCGGTACGCCGTGGTCGGCGTGGTGTTGGTGACGATTGACGTGGTGCGGCACTCGACCTTGGGGAATGCGTACACCGCCGACGACATCGGCCGCGTCATGAACGGAGCAAGGATCGTGCCCATGTCGACCCACGCGCCGCAGTCCTGGAGAACGTGCATCTGGTAGGCGAGCACCTTGCCTTCGCGCGTACCACCGATGGTGACGTACTGGATCTGTGCACGGCCGTGGCCCATGCCGACCATCGATTCGCTGCGGGTCTCGCGCCAACGCAGCGGACGACCGAGCTTCTTCGACATCATGCCGAGCAGCGACTCTTCGGGGTAGACGCCGATCTTCGCGCCGAAGCCACCACCGACATCGGGGGTGATGACGCGCAACTGCGAATCGTCGAGACCGAGCGCGGCCTTGATGCCGTCTTTCGCGCCCTGGGCGTGCTGCGTGCTGAGCCACTGGAACAGACGACCATCGACCCATGCGACGGCCGAACCACGCACCTCGAGCGGACAGGGTGCGACGCGCTGGTTGATGAAGCGACCCTTCACGACGACTTCACAACCCTCGAAGAAGGCGTCGCCGGTGTTGTCGGGCATGCCGAGTGCCGTGCTGTCGAACACGACGTTGCTGCCGCATTCTTCGAAGATGAGGGTGGAACTGGCCATTGCCTGCTCCATGTCGACGAGTGCGGGAAGCACGTCGTAGTCGACGACCACGAGTTCGGCTGCGTCCTCGCCCTGCTCGCGCGTCTCGGTGATGACGGCTGCAACGGGTTCGCCAACGAAGCGCACCTTGTCACTGGCGAGGAGCGTGCGCTTTGCGCCGGGGTTGAACGTTGCGGGCATTGCCTGCAGTTCGAGATCCTTGGCGGTGTAGACCGCGATAACGCCGGGAGCCGACAGTGCGTCGGAGACGTCGATGCCGGTGATGCGGCCGTGTGCAACCGTGCTGCGGACGTAGGTGACGTGGGCGGCGCCCTTCAACAGCGGCTCGTCGAGCAGGTCGTCGACGTATTGACCACCGGTCGTGAGGAACTTCGGGTCTTCCTTGCGGATGACGCGGTTGCCAAGAATGCTTCCACCCATGAGGGCCCCCTGTGATGAGACGTGGTTCCCGACACTACCCAAGGTGCGGCAGGCGGCCGCAACGGTGAAACGCAGCTTTATGGATTCGCTTGCAGCGGGCTTTATGGATTCGCTTGCAGCGGGC
>CAYFNP010000055.1:2300-8163 GCA_964344425.1 uncultured Bifidobacterium sp.
AGCGTCCCCGGGCGGCCGGCGGGGGAGGCGTTGGCGGCGCGGATCGCAAGGATCGTGCCGACCACGTTGTAGGGCCAGGTCGCGGGAAGGTTGCCCGCCACGGTGGGCAGTTCGAGCAATGCCAGGCGCCGTTCACCGGGAAGCAGGTAGCCCAGTTCGCGTCGCGCGGCTTCCTTCACACCCGCGGGGGTTTCGAGGCGCTGGATGTCCTTTTGGATCGCCTCGTTCGCGTCTTCGAGTGCGGAGAACTCGGCTTCGCTCTTTGCGATCGAATGGCGTTGGTTGACCCAGTCCTTCAGAGGGAAATAGAAGAGGACCGCGCCGACGATGATGGCGAGTAGCCCCGTGGCGATGGCAGCGATGATTCGCGTACTCGGCTCGCGAAAGAGACGCGAATCGCGTTCAACCGGGCGCGTCAGATCGCGGGCCATCGAACGGGAGTTCACCCCGTCATTCTTGCGGCTCGACGAGCCGCAAACGTGGCAAGTCCGCTATTTCCGCAGTGCCGAACGGCCGCGGTAGGCAGCCGTGTCGCCGAGCATCTCTTCGATGCGCAGCAACTGGTTGTACTTGGCGACGCGGTCGCTGCGTGCAGGGGCGCCGGTCTTGATCTGGCCGCAGTTGGTCGCGACGGCGAGGTCGGCGATGGTCGAGTCCTCGGTTTCGCCGCTGCGGTGGCTCATCACGCTGGTGTAGCCGCTGCGCGTGGCAAGTTCGACGGTCTCGAGTGTCTCGGTGAGCGACCCGATCTGGTTGACCTTGACGAGGACGCTGTTCGCGACACCACGGTCGATTCCCATGCGCAGACGTCGCGCGTTCGTGACGAAGAGATCGTCACCGACCAACTGGATGCGATTGCCGACCTTGGCCGTGAGCGTGGCCCATCCGTCCCAGTCGTCCTCGGCCATTCCATCTTCGATGGAGACGATCGGGTACTTGTCGACGAGTGCGGTCCACCAATCGGCGAGTTCTCCCGATGTGAGCACCTTGCCTTCGCCCGCGAGGTTGTACTTGCCGTCGCGGTACAACTCGCTCATCGCGGGGTCGAGCGCGATTGCGATTTCGTCGCCGGGACGACGACCGGCGCGTTCGATCGCCTCGATGAGAACCTTGATGGCCTCTTCGTTCGACGACAGGTTCGGCGCGAAGCCGCCCTCGTCGCCGACGGCGGTGGACAGTCCCCGGTCGGCGAGCACCTTTTTCAACGTGTGATAGGTCTCGACTCCCCAGCGCAGCCCTTCGGAGAAACTGACGGCGCCGACGGGCATGATCATGAATTCCTGCAGGTCGATGTTGTTGTCGGCGTGGGCGCCACCGTTGATGACGTTCATCATCGGAACCGGCAACACGTGTGCGTTGGGTCCGCCAACCGCACGGAACAACGGCAGGTCGAGTTCGTCCGCGCCGGCGCGGGCAACCGCAAGGCTGGTGCCGAGAATCGCGTTCGCGCCGAGACGCCCCTTGTTCTCGGTGCCGTCGAGGTCGATGAGAAGGTGATCGATCGCACGCTGGTCGAGCGCGTCGGCGCCGAGCAGTGCCTGTTGGATTTCGTCGTTGACGTTCCTGACGGCCGTCAGCACGCCCTTGCCGACATAGCGGCCCTTGTCGCCGTCGCGCAGTTCGACCGCCTCGTGTTCGCCCGTCGATGCACCCGACGGCACCATCGCGCGGCCCGATGCGCCGGAGGCGAGAAGAACCTCGACTTCGACCGTGGGATTGCCCCGCGAATCAAGGACTTCACGGCCGGTGACACTGACGATCGTGCTCATGGGCGGAACGCTACCCGCCCTTCACCTCGTCCCAGAGATCGTCGAGTTGCGTCAGGCCCGCGGTGGCGATGTCGATGCCGCGTTCGGCGGCCAGCGCCTCGACGCGCTCGAAGCGGCTCTTGAACTTCGTGGCGGCCGCGCGCAGTGCGGTCTCGGCGTCGAGTGACAAATGACGCGCGACGTTGACGACCGAAAAGAGGAGGTCACCCAGCTCCATGCCGACAGCGTCGGGGTCGCCCGAGTCGACCGCTGCGCGAAGTTCGGCGGTTTCCTCGGTGATCTTTGCGAACGGGCCGTCGGCATCGGGCCAATCGAAGCCGACCTTTGCGGCCTTTTTCTGCAGTTGCTGCGCGTACAAGAGCGCCGGTCCGGACATAACGACGCCGTCGAAGACGCGAACGCGTTTCGGTTTCTCGGCGGCCTTGATCGCCTCCCAGTTCGCCGTGACCGCGTCGGCCGTGTCGGCGGTGACGTTGCCGAACACGTGCGGATGGCGCGAGACGAGTTTGTCGTGCACGTTGCGCGCCACGTCGGCGATGGTGAAACGGCCTTCTTGTTCGGCGATCGTCGAATGGAACTCGACCTGATAGAGAATGTCGCCGAGTTCCTCGATCAGTTCGTCGTCGGTCGACGGATCGTCGGGGTCGAGGGCCTGCAGGGCGTCGACGAGTTCGTAGGTTTCCTCGACGAGATATCTCACCAGCGATTCGTGCGTTTGTTCGCGGTCCCACGGACAGTTCTCGCGCAGGGTTCTCGCCAGTTGGTGGAGTCGGGCGAGTTCACCCGCAACCGGCGCTGCGAGACGGGGAACGTACAGCGACGTCAGGTGATCGGCCTCGATCGTGCGGTCGATCTCGGACCACGTCGTGTGGACGATGCGTTCGTCATCGAGGCCGAGGTGGTGCAGCAACGTGACCGGCGTGTCGCCCGGTTCGTTTTCGGCGGCAAGCTTCACGTCGGAGAGAACCCAGTTGGCGTGCGTGTGGGCAACGAGCATGGGTCCGTGTTCGCCGGCTGCCTCGGTGGCGAAACGGTGGCCGTCGACCAAGCGCACGCCGGCTTCCACTGGGTCGATGCCGAGTGCCGACCATGCGGCATCGAGGAACGAAATCGCCGGCAGGGTGTGCACCTCGACCCCGGCGGCCGCAGCACGCTCGGAGACAAGACGAACACTGCGTTCGAGCACCAACGGCGAACCGGGAACCGCGTACAGGATCTCGCCGTCGCGCAGAGCGGCACTCAACAACTCGTCGGCGATGCGTTCGTACACGTCGTCGAAGGTGGCGCCGGTTTCGTAGAGATGGTCGAACGTCGTCGCGCCACCCGGTGCGTCGAGAACCAACGAAGCGCTGGGGTGCCGTGCGGTGCGCAGATGACGAACGGCGCAAGCTTCGATTGCGCGGCGCGTTGCATCGGTGACGAGACCCGGGTCGCCGGGCCCCAGGCCGACGACGACGATGCGGGCCATCGTTGCGATGTCAGCCCGCCGTGATGCTGCCGGTCGCCGGGCTCCAGCGTCCGTACGCCGGGTCGACCGAGATGTCGGCGTTTGCGAGCCAACCGGTGGCGAGGTTGGGTCCCGGTTGCGCTTTCACGATCTCGAGCGCGGCGTCGGCGACGGCGTCCCACTTCTCGAGGAGGATGACGTGCCAACCGAACGACGACTGCACCGGACCGTACGGAACTCCCGCCTTTGCCGCGATTGCTCCTGCGGTGAACGCGGGGTCGAAGCCCTGTTGGTATTCGAGGATCGACATGCACGGGGTCGGCTTGCCATCGGCGGTTTGTCCACCAAGCGCGCCACCCGTGGTCTTTGCCGCCGGTTCGATCGAGTACTTCTTGGCAAGCGCGACGAAGTCGTCGCCCGCGGCGAGGCGCCGCAGGATGCGGTCGGCCGTCGTCTTCTTCTTCACCACGATGTGGCGGGCACACAGTGCGCCGGTGAGTGAAGGGCTTTTCTCGTAGAGGCGCTTGATTGCGTCGTCGGACGGTGCCTTCAGTTCCTTGATGGCGGCCGTTGCCGAATTCAGACCGATGATGAGATTGCGCAGGTCATTCGAGAGCTTGCCCGGGTTCTGCGCCTCGAGTTCCTTCTCTACCGCCGCGCGTTGTGCTTTGGTGACCGGCTGGTCGAGTTCGGCCAGGAACGAGCCGTACGCGTTGGCCTTGATCATTCCGGCCAGGACGCTGCGGGCATCGTCGGCCGCTATCACGCCGTCGGTGATGGGCAACTGCTGGCTCTTCACGAACTCGGAGATGATCGATTCCAACTTGTCGCGCGAGATCGACCGACCGTCGACCGTGGCGGCCGTCGAGTTGTTCGAGAACGGCGTGCACGACGCGAGACCGGCGATCACGATCAGTGTGACGACGGCCGTTTTCGCTGCGCGGTGTCGGGGGTGGACGATTCTTGGCACGCGCAGACCTTAGTCGCCGAGCATTTCTTCCAGCAGTTCGCGCAATTTCGCCACGAGCAGGTCACCGTCGACGTTGCGTCCGCGCTTGGCGAACCCGATGGGAACAACGAGTTGACGGTCCTTCTCGCGCCAGGTCATGCCGGTGAACGTGCCCCGGGCGAGACGCGTGAGGCGCATCTGTTGGCTGGCGCGCAGGTCGACCGGTGACACCCGTGCAGTGTCCATGACGACGACCAGTTCGTCGATGCCGAGACTGCGGCACGTCGCGCGAAGTGCCCCGACCGCGAGCAGGGTCTCGGCTTCTTTCGGTACCGGGCCGTAGCGGTCAAGCCATTCGGCGCGCACGTCGTCGACCTCGGCCATCGTCTTCACGTCGGCGAGGCGACGGTACGCCTCGAGGCGCAGGTCCTCGGTGGGCACGTAGGTGTCGGGAAGGAACGCCGACACCGGAACGTCGATCTTCAATTCGTGCGGCGCCTCGACCGGCTCGCCCTTCATCTCGGCGACGACCTCGGTGACCATCTGGCAGTACAGGTCGTAGCCGACGGCTGCGATGTGGCCACTCTGCGCCTCGCCGAGAATGTTGCCGGCGCCGCGAATTTCGAGGTCGCGCATCGCGATCTTGAAACCGCTGCCGAGCTCGGTTGCTTCGCCGATGGCGCGCAGGCGTTCGTACGCCTCTTCGGTGAGCACACGGTCGCGCGGATGAAAAAGGTACGCATACGCGCGCTGACCACTGCGACCCACACGGCCGCGCAGCTGGTGCAACTGGCCGAGCCCCAGCAGGTCGGCGCGTTCGACGACGAGCGTGTTGACCGCAGGCATGTCGATGCCACTTTCGATGATCGTGGTGCACACGAGCACGTCGAAGTCGCCCTGCCAGAAGTCTTGTACGACCCGTTCCAATGTTCCTTCGTCCATCTGTCCGTGCGCGACGGCGATGCGGGCCTCGGGAACGAGTTCGCGCAGTTCCGCCGCGCGTTCTTCGATGCTCTGCACACGGTTGTGCACCCAGAAGACCTGGCCTTCGCGCAACAGTTCGCGGCGGATCGCCTCGACAGCCAGACGCTTGTCGAGTTCGCCCACGTAGGTGAGGATCGGTTGACGGTCGGCGGGCGGCGTCTGCAGCAGCGACAGGTCGCGGATACCGACGAGGCTCATCTCGAGCGTGCGGGGAATCGGCGTTGCGCTGAGCGTGAGCACGTCGACGTTGGTGCGCATCTTCTTCATCGCTTCCTTGTGCTGTACTCCGAAGCGCTGTTCCTCGTCGACGACCAACAGGCCGAGGTCCTTGAACTTGACCCCGTCTTGCAGCAGGCGATGCGTGCCGATGACGCAGTCGATTTCGCCGTTGCCGAGGCCGGCGAGGATCTTCTTCGCCTCGGCGGCCGACTGGAAACGCGACAGCACCTCGACGCGAACGGGGAAACCCGCGAAACGGTCGCGGAACGTGACCCCGTGCTGCGAGGCGAGCAGCGTCGTCGGGCACAACACCGCAACCTGCTTGCCGTCCTGCACCGCCTTGAACGCGGCGCGCACGGCAACCTCGGTCTTGCCGAAGCCGACGTCGCCGCACACGAGCCGGTCCATCGGCACGTCGCGTTCCATGTCCGACTTCGTTTCGGCGATGGCTTTGCGTTGGTCGACGGTTTCGACGTAGGGGAATGCGGCCTCCAT
>CAYFNP010000056.1:0-5421 GCA_964344425.1 uncultured Bifidobacterium sp.
GGCATGTCGGGCACGGCAAAAACAGCGCAGATCCGCGGTGGGGTGAAGTGGGGGCGCTAACGCGCGAGCCGGTTGGCGAACGATGTCGGGTCGATCGCGGGAACGACCGCAGCGAGGCCCGCAAGTCGCGGTCGGTCTGCGGCGAGTGCAGGCATCATCGCCGCAAGCAGATCGACGTCCCATACAAAGTTGACGATGCATTGGAACCGCGCTGCGTCGCGTGTGCGGCGTTGGCTGATGCCGACCACCTTGCGGCCATGAGTATCGACCACTTCACCGGTGCCGACTGCTGCGAAACAGATGAGCGACGACCAGTCGTTGCGCGCAAGCGCGCCGCGGTGCACTTCGAGGTCCGAGACCCCCCTTTCGGCGAGCGCACCGACCCACGCTTCGCCGAGCCAGATCATCGAACGCCCGACGTCGTCGAGCCAAAGTTCGTCACCGCGCGGCACAACGACATCGATCCACAGCGTCGAGTCGGGATGAACGAAGACCGCCCCACCACCACTTCGCCGACGCGCGACGTCGACGCCGTGAGCCGAGCAGTACGACACGTCGATGCCGTCCATCGATTGGGCGGATCCGACAACGAGGGCGGGCCGCACGGGTCGCATCAAACGAACACGGCGACGAGGTGGAATCTCAGTGGCGTGCAGCGTCAGGGCATCGCCGATGAGAACATCGCGTTGCCACGGTGATTCATCGACACGTTCGGGCACGCCCGACAGTGTGCCGCCAAAGGAATGCGGTACCGCCCGGGCTCAGGAGGCACGGGCGAGATAAGGCTTCCAGGCCTCGGGTACCCGCGCGACGGCAAGCGTGATCCACGCCGATTCGCGCGGCGCGAGCGGCGACCGAGCGAGCGGCATGCCCGCTTCCTCGGGCGTCCGGTCGCGCTTGCGCAGGTTGCACGGCCTGCACGCCGCAGTGACGTTCTCCCAGACGTGCATGCCACCACGCGACCTCGGCATGATGTGGTCGATGCTGTCGGCGGTTGCGCCGCAGTACTGGCAGCGGTGCCCGTCGCGGGCCATCACTGCACGACGGGAAAGTGCCGTGCGGCGGTGGTACGGAACGCGAACGACGTAGCGCAACCTGATGACGAGCGGTGCAGGAAGCGCCATGCGTTCGGCGTGAAGCGCGGTGCCGTCGTCCTCGACCAATTCGGCCTTGTCGGCCAGCACCAGGCATGCGGCCCGTCGCACCGACACGATGCTGAGCGGCTCGTAGGTCGCATTGAGAACGAGCGCACTCCTCACGGTCATCTCCGCCGTTGTCTGCCCGGTCTCATCACGGTCGTGACGCTTCCGTGCCTCACCGCGCTTCTCCCCTGCACCATGACAGATATTTCAGCACGTCCTGCGTGTCGAGGGAATGCTTTGGATCCCCGTACTGGATGGTCGAACGCATCGCCAGGTACTCGCCGTCGGGAACAGGCAGGAACGGCGGCCGATGCCACCAGCCCGACGGCGCGAGCCGAAACGACTGACGCAGGGCGGTCGACCACAACCACGGGCGAACCGATACCGCGGCGACGACGCGTACGGGCAGGCGCGACATGGCGCTAGCGGGGCTCCTTCGGCAGACCGAGCACCATTTCACCGACGATGTTCTTCTGAATCTGCGAAGAACCTGCGTAGATCGTGCCGGCGCGGGCGTTCAGGAATGTCATCGCCCAACTGTTGGTCGAGTTCGGCGCGCCGGGATCGTCGGCACCGAAAGCCGACGACGGAATGCGCCCCGTCGGAACCAGACCATCGGAGCCCATGATGTCCATCGCGAGCTCGGTGACGATCTTGTGGTACTCGCTCCATGCGAGCTTGCTGATCGCGGCGTCGGGTCCGGGCTGGTGGCCCTTCAGGAACTGCGTGAGCGTGCGGTAACCGAGGAACTTCATCAACTGCACCTGCGTGTGACACCACGCGAGTCGCTGACGGATCTTCGGGTCGCCGTTCCTTCCGTAGGCGCGCGTCATGTCGACGAGTCGGTCGAGTTCGGCCTGGTAACGGATGGAATTCACCGCCGCGGCCGCACCGCGCTCGAAGCCGAGCAACGTCATCGCAACGGCCCAACCGTTGTTCACGCCACCGACGACATTTTCCTTCGGAACGACGGCATCGGTGTAGAAGACCTCGTTGAATTCGCTCTCGCCCGAGATCATCTTGATCGGGCGCACCTCGATGCCCGGCTGGCGCATGTCGACGAGCAAGAACGAGATCCCCTTGTGGCGGGGTGCGTCCGGGTCGGTGCGCGCGAGGGTGAAGATGTGATCGGCAAGGTGACCGGCAGATGTCCAGATCTTCTGGCCGTTCAGGATCCACTGGTCACCGTCGAGCTGCGCCTTCAGACCCAGGTTGCTCAGGTCGGAGCCGGCGTTCGGTTCGCTGTAGCCCTGACACCAGACGTCGTCACCCGACAGGATCCGCGGCAGGTAGTGCTTCTTTTGCTCTTCGGTGCCCCAACGCAAGATCGTGTTTCCCAGCATCTGGATGCCGAACACGTCGTTCGGCCCACCGGTTGGCACGCCCGCACGAGCAAACTCCTCGTTCAGCACGACCATCTCGAGCGAGGTCAGGCCGCCACCGCCGTATTCCTTCGGCCAGTCCGGAGCGAGATAGCCGTTCTTGTGCAGAATGACGCGCCAGTCGGCGACGAAGTTCTCGAGCGCCTCGCCTTCGAGCGCGCCGATACCGCGCCAATCCTTCGGGAGGTTGTCCGCGAGGAACGACCGAACGGTCGCACGGTAGGTATCTGCTTCGGGGGGATAAACGGGCTGCATGCCCGAAATCTAGTCGCGGGAGAAGCGATCCTTGATACGGCCGGACGCGATGCGACTGTTGCGCAGCGTCGCCGCGATGTCCTGCACGCCCACCTTGCCGATCGCCCTCAACTGACGTTCGATGACGAGCGCGCAGCCGAGCATGATGAGGAATCCCACGAACGCGAGCAGGAAATGGACCTGCAGAGCGACCACCGTCACGACGAGACCCGCCACCACGCCGAGCACGGCCCAGCGCACCGATCGTGCCGATTGGCGATAAAGACCCGCAGGCGACGCCAACTGCGCAAACCGCTGGTCGGTCTGCAGTTGTTCCTCGATCTGGCGCAGGATCTTCTGCTCGTCATCTGAAAGCGGCACGGCAATATTCTCGCAGGTCGCGGCGTATTCCTCAACGCCCAGATTCGGTGCCGTCGGGTGGAAGTGACTGAGGTCCCCACGGGGATTCGCCGACTTCCCCCATTTCGGCGGCGTCCCGCAGTGCCGCGGCCGTTCGGATTGCGGCGCCGCCGAACTTGCGCCTGATCTCGTCCATCGCCTCACTTGCTGCGGCCCAGTTCGCCTCGTCGTGTTCCGCGGCACCGGCCGGGTCGTCGTCGGGTGCGATGTCGAAAAGTGACTCCTGCACGGGCACCACCTCGGCGGCATCGGCGAAGTGGGACACGGATACCCCGATCAAGCGAACACCGCGGCCGATGTCGAGCGCCGCGAGCAGGGGCGCGAGTGCTTCTACGAATCCGGGACCCGTCGAACGTCCCTGCGCAACGGTCGTGCTGCGCGTGATGGTGCGAAAATCCGCGTAGCGCAATTTCAAGGTGAACGTCCGCGCCGTGAAACCGTGCGCCCGCACCCGCGCCGCAACCGCGTCACACAACCTCACCATGTGACGTTCCAGCTCGTCGCGGTCGAACGTGTCCGCGCCGAAGGTTTCCTCGTGGCCGATCGACTTCGCTTCGCGTTCGGGTTCGACCGCCCGGTTATCGATTCCGTTCGCGAGAGCGAAGAGATGTGCACCCGATGCCCGACCCAACATCGCCACCAACGCGTCGAGGCCGATGGCGACCAGGTCACCGACGGTCTTCACGCCGACGCGGTCGAGTTTCGCGTGCGTCGACGGCCCGACGCCCCACAGCGCGCGAACGGGCAACGGATGAAGGAACTCGATTTCCCGGCCGGCCTCGACCACCACGACACCGGCTCCCGGGTCGATGCCGTTGGGAACCACCCGCGGCTTGGCAGCCTTCGACGCAATTTTCGAGAGGAACTTGTTCGGTGCGATGCCGACACTGCACGTGATGCCAACTTCGTTGGCAACACGTCGACGGATCTCGTCGGCGATCTCGATCGGGGATCCGAATGCACGCGATGCACCGGTTACATCGAGGAAGGCTTCGTCGAGCGCGATCCCCTCGACGAGAGGTGTGTAGTCCGAGAAAATGCCGTGCACTTGGCGGCTCGCTTCCCTGTACGCGGCGGGCCGGCCCGGCAGGAAGAGAGCGCCCGGACACAGCGATCGGGCCTTTGCAGACGACATGGCGCTGAAGACGCCGAACCGTCTCGCCTCGTACGAGGCGGCAGCGACGACGCCACGTGGTCCCGATCCGCCGACCACGACGGGCCGGCCGCGCAATCCGGGATTGTCGCGCAGCTCGACGGCGACGTAGAACATGTCCATGTCGACGTGGAGGATCGATCGTTGCGACTCCATCTCGACACCCGAGCCTACGATGTGGTTGTGACCGCAGAGCCCTCCGTCGAGTCGCGCCCACTGTCGGCATTGCCCTCGCGCGGCGCACGTCTCGCCGCCTACCTCACGGTCATCGTCGGCGGAATCGCCGGTGGACTCATCGGCTACGCACTCGTCGACGTTCAGTGCTCGGGCGAATGTTCCACCCCGCTCGGCATCGGGCTCTTCGTCGGAGCCGTGGTGACCGCCGGCGGGACAAGCATCGTCGCCGTCCTTGTTCTCCGCGCGCTCGGCGAGTGGCGGGAACTTCAGGACCGGCGTTGAGCAGCGAACTTCTCGTTCTCGCGCGCGACCTCGCGATTCGAGTCGGCGACTCCGCGCTCGCCGGGCGACGCCGCGGACTGCGCAACGTCGAGAGCAAGTCGACCCCGACCGACATGGTCACCGAACACGACCGCGCGACCGAACGCGAAATCGTCGCGACACTGCGGCGCATGCGGCCAAACGATGCGATCGTCGGCGAGGAAGACGGCCGGGTCGACGGAAGTTCGGGAATCACTTGGTACGTCGACCCGATCGATGGAACGACGAATTTCCTCTACGACATTCCGATGTGGGCAGTGTCGATCGGCGTGCACGATTCATCGGGGCCGCTGTGCGGCGTTGTTTACGCCCCCGCGCTTCGCGAAATTTTCACTGCGCAGCGTGGCCAAGGTGCACATCTCAACGGTCGCCCGATCTCGTGCAGCACTGTCGCCGACCCGGCCGCTGCACTCGTTACGACAGGATTCAACTACGCACCCGCGAACCGTGTCGTGCAGGCACGTCGACTTCCGCACCTCGTCGACAAGATCCGTGACGTCCGGCGCTTCGGCGCGGCGTCCCTCGATCTGTGTTTCGTGGCATGCGGTCGCTACGACGCGTATTTCGAGGAGTACCTCTTTCCGTGGGACCT
>CAYFNP010000056.1:5521-8158 GCA_964344425.1 uncultured Bifidobacterium sp.
GTGTGCAGGCGTCTCCGTCTGTCGAGTGACGTACCGATCATCATGGTCACGGCACGCAACGACACCCAGGATGTAATCCTCGGTCTGGAAGCCGGTGCCGATGATTACATGACGAAGCCGTTCGATACCGGAGAGTTGTGTGCACGTATTCGCGCGCTCTTGCGCCGTGCCGGCCACGGCGCCGAACAACGGCTCGATCGGCGTATCGTCGGTGACCTCGATATCCGCCCCGACGAGGGTCGGGTCTACCGCTCCGGCATCGAGATCAATCTGACCAAGACGGAATTCAGATTGCTGTGCGAACTGGCCGCCGCACCCGACAAGGTGTTCAGTCGCGAAATGCTTCTCGACCGCGTGTGGGGCTACGGCTACTTCGGTGACGGACGGCTGGTCGATGTTCACATCCGCCGACTTCGCACCAAGATCGAAGTCGACCCCGCGAACCCGCGTTACGTCGTGACCGTGCGTGGCCTCGGCTACCGACTCGATCACTGACGGCGGCTGTATTCGGACGACGTAGTGTCGCACCGTGAGTGGTGAGGATCGCCCGAGACGACGACCCGCATCACTCGCGGCACGGGTCGCTGCGTTGGTCAGCCTCACGGTCTTTTCGATTGCCGTCGTGCTCTTCTTCGTCGGGAGCATGCTCAGCAGGTCCTGGACGCGCAGTGAACAGAAATCCCAGATCCTCGCCATCGCCCAGGACCATGTGGGCCTTCTCGAAACCATCGCCGCAGATTCCGGGCCGCTCGACGACGCACTGAACTCGCTTCACCCGGTGACAAGGGCAACGATCGTTCTCGCCGACCGCGGCATTGGCGTGCCGCTTGCTGAAACTGGGACCGCCGCGACGCCCGAAGTGCTCGAGTCCGCCCGCAACGGCGCCGAGGTCTACGTCCATGATGCAGGCGTCGCCAACTCATCCCTCGTCGCACTTCCGATCAACGTCGCGGGCGAGACCGGGGCGTTTCTCGAAGCCATCGACCACACCCCGTGGGACAACCGGATCGAACGGACCCGACGGGCCCTTGGGGCGACCGGCGTCCTCATTACCCTCGGCGGCGCCGTTGGTGGTCTCGTCGCCGGTCGTCGTCTGTCCCGTCCGCTCTCCGAGGCCGCTGCGGCTGCGCGACGTCTCGCCGAGGGTGGTCTCGAGGTGCGTCTGCCTCCAACCGATGACCCTGCACTCGCATCGCTCACCGAGACGATGAATGACATGATCGAGACCCTCGCCAGCCGTGTTGCCGCCGACCGCCGGTTCAATTCCGACGTCAGCCATGAACTCCGCTCGCCACTGACGACGTTGAATGCATCGATCGCGGTCTTGCAATCGCGACGCAATGAACTGTCGGAACCGAACAAGGTCGCACTCGATCTCCTTGCGGCCGACCTCCAGCGGTTCACGCGACTCGTCGACGACCTGCTCGAAATCTCGCGCTTCGATGGTGGGGCCGCGGTCCTCTTGCCGAGCCGAGTGAACATCTCCGAGTTCCTCGACGAGGTCGTGAGGTCCGTTCGAAACGATGCCGTCCATCTCGTCGTCTCTCCGATGTTGCGGGTCTTCGAACTCGAGATCGACAAGCGACGAATCTCGCGCGTCATCACGAACCTCCTCGACAACGCGCTTGCGCACGGCAAGCCACCCGTCTGGCTGACCGCAGTCGAGATACCGCCCGGCAGCCTGTCCCCCACCGAGGTGTGCATCACCGTCGAGGACCGCGGTACCGGAGTCGACCTCGATCGGGCCGAAGAGTTGTTCGAACGCTTCAACAGGGGCGCGCGACAGGGCCGCGCCGAAGGTTCCGGTCTCGGACTCGCCCTCGCTCGCGAACATGTCCGACTTCATGGCGGAACGATCAACTTCGAACCGCTTCCACCGCAGGTCAGCGGAACGAGACTGACGGTGCACCTTCCGGTGCGGGCCGCCACGACCGTCGAACGACGTGACTAGGTTGAGGCCGTGACCTACGTCGTGGCAATCGATGCCGGCACCACGGGAGTGCGCAGCCGGGCGATCTTCGCCGATGGACGCGAATCGGTCTCGGCATACCTCGAGTTCGGCCAGCACTTCCCGCGGCCCGGCTGGGTCGAGCACGACGCGAACGAAATCTGGAGTGTCACCCAGCGCACGCTTGCCGAGGTCATCGCGCGCGTCGGATCGCTGCCCGCCGCCATCGGAATCACCAACCAGCGCGAAACGATCGTGGCGTGGGACCGCGCAAACGGCAGTGTGCTCGGACCCGCGATCGTCTGGCAGGACCGAAGAACTGCCGACCGATGCATCGAGTTGGCGCCACACCTTTCGAAGATTCGTTCGACGACCGGCCTCGTCCTCGACCCGTATTTCAGTGGAACGAAGATCGAGTGGATGTTGTCCAACGGCATCGCACGCTCCGACACGCTCGCGTTCGGAACGATCGACTCGTGGATTCTGTGGAACCTCACCGGCGGGCAGGTCTTCGCCACCGATGAATCGAACGCGAGCCGCACGATGCTGTGGGACATCACCCGCCACGATTGGAGCAGCGAGTTGTGCGATCTGCTCGGCATCCCCGTGTCGTCACTGCCGACCGTCCGCGATTCGTCGGGAAGGTTCGGAGTGACCTCGACCGACGGACTACCGACCGGCATTCCCGT
>CAYFNP010000057.1:0-8137 GCA_964344425.1 uncultured Bifidobacterium sp.
CCTGCATCAACGTGAGAATGCGCTCGAGTCCCGCACCCGTGTCGATCGACGGTTTCGGAAGCAGCGTCCGCGACCCGTCGGGCGCCTGGTTGTATTGCATGAAGACGAGGTTCCAGAACTCGAGGAACCTGTCACCGTGTGGATCGTTCAGCGGCCCACCGTCGGGGCCGAAGCCGGGGCCTCGGTCGATGTGAATTTCGGAGCACGGCCCGCACGGACCGGTTTCGCCCATCTGCCAGAAATTGTCCTTGTCGCCGAGACGCTGGATGCGATCCATCGGCACGCCAACCTTGTCGTGCCAGATCGCTTCGGCCTCGTCGTCGCTTTCGTGGACCGTGATCCACAAACGGTCTCCGTCGAAGCCGAAGACGTTGGTGACGAGGTCCCACGACCAAGGAATCGCGTCCTCTTTGAAATAGTCACCGAAGCTGAAGTTCCCGAGCATCTCGAAGAACACGAGGTGTCGTTTGGTTCGACCGACGTCGTCAAGGTCGTTGTGCTTGCCGCCTGCGCGCGCACACTTCTGCACGCTCACCGCCCGGGTGTAGGGAGGAACCTCGTCGCCGACGAAGTACGGCTTGAACGGAACCATGCCCGCAACGGTGAAAAGAACCGTGGGATCGTGGGGAATCAGGCTGGCGGAGTCGACGCGGGTATGACCGCGGTCGGAAAAGAACGAACGAAAGGCCTCGCGAACCTCGTTTGCCGAACGCGGCGGGTTGGCAGAGCGCGGGGACGTGGGGGTCGACATCGGGCGACAGCCTACCTTCGGCTCAAAGTCCGAACCCCGACAATTGCACTACGCGACGCCGATTGCGGACGTCGTCAGGGCTCGGTCCGAAGCGCGTTCTCGCGTTCATGCATAGCTGCTCGTCCCTCGGCCACGGCGTCGACAACTCGGTGTTTCATCCGTGATGCGACACGGGTCGGTGCCATCGAAGTCGCCGCTGCGCGCACGCGACGTTTTGCATAACCGCCACCCACGAGAGCGACCAGAAATCCCGCCGCAAACCAAGTCAGTCTTCGCACGCCGACACGCTAACGGCGCGTCAGCGGCGTCGCGACTGTCGCGAAGCCCGCCTTCCGCGCAGAACCGAAAATGCCCGGCGCGTTCCGCTGGCCACCGCAGCGGCCTTGATGACGGGGGTCGAGAAGACGGCCCGCGCCACCCGCGTACCGTCCGCCACGGCGTCGCTGATGGACTCGGCGGACCCGAGCACCTTGTCGAAACGAGCAAGGTCACCGCGAGCCGTGTCGATGACGTCGCGCGCATCGCGTGTCGCATCGCGCAGTTCGTCGAGCATCGGGACCACACGCGAATCGAGAAGTTCAAGATCGGCGCGAAGATCCGCAAGTGCGACGAGGACCCGGTACAGGACCAACATCACTCCGGCAAAGGCGACGGCGCACAAGACCAGTGCCACGACGAGGCCCGTGTTCGCGCCAGAGTCGGCGGCAAAAATCGCGAGCTTCCCGATCATGGGTTGTCACGGTAGTACGACCGGTCCTGCAAAGTCTCGGGCAGGTACTCCCGTGGATGTGCGGCCGGCGAATCGGAAGTCGCAACGTGTGGAGACACGTAACCTTTACCGTGACCCAATTCCACCGCACCCGAGTAATGCGCATCGCGCAGGAATGCGGGTACCTCGCCGATATCCCCTTTTCGAACGTCGTCCATCGCCGACCAGATTGCGATCGACGTTGCATTGTTCTTCGGCGCAAGGCACAGGTGGACCGTCGCCTGCGCGAGGTTGAGTTGCGCTTCCGGCATGCCAACGAAGTCGACCGCCGTCGCGCACGCAGTCGCAACAACCAACGACTGTGGATCGGCCATTCCGATGTCCTCGCTGGCGAGTATCACCAATCGACGCGCAATGAACCGCGGGTCCTCGCCCGCCACGAGCATGCGCGCCAGCCAGTGCAGGGCCGCATCCACGCTCGAACCGCGCACGCTCTTGATGAATGCCGAGATCACGTCGTAATGGTCGTCACGACCGTACCGAAGCGCGCTCGCGCTGAGGGCTCCTTCGACATCGCCGACACCGACGACGACCCTCGACTCCCGACCCACGGTACGGGCGCGAGCCAGCGCACACGCGACCTCGAGTGACGTGAGAATCTGTCGACCGTCACCGCTTGCGAACGACAGAAGATGCCGTCGCGCATCCTCTTCGATCGAGACGTCTTCTGCCTCAAGACCACGGTCGACGAGCGTCGCAAGATCGTCATGCGTGAGTGGTTCCAGACGAAACAAAGTCGACCGACTGCGCAGCGGGGCGTTCAGTTCGAAGTACGGATTCTCGGTCGTCGCCCCGATCAGGATCACCGTTCCGTCCTCGACGGCCGGAAGCAACGCATCCTGTTGAGAGACGTTGAACCTGTGGATCTCGTCGATGAAGACGATCGTTTTGCGGTTCTGTTCACCCAAACGACGCCGAGCGGCAGCGATTGCCTCGCGAACGTCCTTGACTCCCGACGTGACCGCCGAAAGGCGGACGAACTCGGCCTGCGACGAATTGGCGACGACCTCGGCGAGCGACGTCTTGCCGGTTCCGGGTGGCCCCCAGAAGACGACCGACGTCAATCGATCGTTTTCGATGAGAGCACGCAGTGGACGCCCCGGGGCAAGCAGATGCGACTGGCCGACGACGTCGTCGAGCCGACGCGGGCGGAGTCTCGCAGCGAGCGGGGCCTGGCGACGCAGTTGTTCGCCCGCCGCGTCGGAGAACAGGTCGTCCGACGTGGTCGCCTACTTCGTCGCGGGCGGCAACACGCGAATGCCGAGTTCGGCGAGTTGTGCGGGATCGACCTTCGTGGGTGCGTTCGTCATCGGATCGAGGCCCGACTGCGTCTTCGGGAAGGCGATCACCTCGCGGATGTTCTCCTCACCCGCGAGAATCGCCGTGAGGCGGTCGATGCCAAAGGCGAACCCGCCGTGGGGAGGGGCGCCGTAGCGGAACGGCTGCAGGAAGAAGCCGAATCGACGGTCGGCTTCTTCGTCACTGATGCCCAGTTTGTTGAAAACCGTCCGCTGCATCGCGGGGTCGTGGATCCGGATGGAACCCGACCCCAGCTCCCAACCGTTCAACACGAGGTCGTAGGCGAGAGCGCGGACCGACAACGGGTCGGAGTCGAGCAGATGGAGGTCGTCGGGGTGCGGATGGCAGAAAGGATGGTGGCCCGGTCGAGGACGACCGGACGCCTGGTCGATGCCAACGAACAACGGAAACTCGACAACCCACACGTAGCGGTACGGGCCTTCGTGGACCGGAGGCCGACCGATGTCGTTGCGCAACTGACCGAGCACCTCGCACGTCGTCATCCACTCGTCGGCGACGATGAGGATCATGTCGCCCGACGATGCGTCGAATCGGGAAATCAACTCAGCGGTCTCGGTCGGCGAAATGAACTTGGCAACGGGCGACTCGAATGTTCGGTCGGCGGACACCTTCAGCCAGACGAGACCCTTTGCGCCGAGCTGCTTCGCACGGTCGGTGATGGCATCGAGACGACCACGACCCCACGCGGCCTGCTCGGGGTATGTCGCGGCATCGACCTTGATTCCCTTGATCGACTTGGCTGACGCAAACGCCTTGAACTCGGTCGATGCAAAAACATCCGTCAATTCGACGAGCTCGAGGCCGAATCGAAGATCGGGCTTGTCGACGCCGTAACGCTCCATCGCCTCGCGCCAGGTGATCTGTTCGATGGCCGGCGGATCTTCTCCTGTCGCCGCGCGCGCCGCAGCGGTCACCGCGCGCCCGATGGCGGCAAGAACGTCGGGCTGGGTGACGAAACTCATCTCGGCATCGAGCTGCATGAACTCGTACTGCCTGTCGGCACGAAGGTCTTCATCGCGCAGACAACGCGCGATCTGGAAGTAACGATCGACACCCGCGACCATCAGCAACTGTTTCCACAACTGCGGTGACTGTGGCAGCGCGTAGAACGAACCGGGCTCCTTGCGTGATGGGACGAGGAACTCGCGCGCACCTTCGGGAGTGGACGGCATGAGGAAAGGCGTCTCGACCTCGACGAAGCCCTGACCTTGCATCGCATCGCGGATTGCCGCGTTGATCTTCGCGCGGAGGCGCACGTTGCGCTGCATGCGCTCCCGACGAATGTCGAGGTAGCGGTACCGCAAACGCACGTTCTCCTCGACATCGTCGGCACGCGAATCGATGGGGAACGGCGGGGGTTCCGCGACGTTCAATACTTCGACCCGGCACTCCCCGATTTCGATCTCGCCCGTTGCGAGTCCGTCATTGGTCGTACCCTCGGGACGACGACGAACCTCGCCGGTGATGCGAACCACGTACTCGGATCGCACGTCGACGGTTCGGTCGACGACGCACTGGACGACCCCGGAGTGGTCACGTAGGTCGAAGAACGCGAGGTGCTCGCCGTGTTCACGTCGGCGCGCCAACCACCCGCACACCGAAACCGTCAAGCCGACGTGTTCGGCGCGGAGTTCGCCGCAGAGGTGCGTTCGCATCGATGTCGACTGGGTCATTGTTGTGCTTTCTTCATGGTTGCCACCGCTGCCGTGACGGCGGGGACCACATTGTCGAGGGGGATTTCACGTTGTTCGCCTTCGTTCATCGAACGCAATGTGGCGACACCACGGGCGAGTTCGTCCTCGCCGATGATAACCGCGAGACCCGCACCGCTGCGGTTTGCGGACTTCATTTGCGACTTCATGCTCTTTGCACCGTATGACTGCTCGACCCGAATGCCCGCAGAACGCAACGAGGCGCAGACCTTGAGAGCAGCGCGGCCGTCGGCTGTATCGACGACGAAGACCTCGGCTGCGCGGGATGGTGCCGGGAACACTCCCTCGGCGTCGCACGCAAGCAGAGTGCGATCAAGGCCGATTGCGAAGCCGACGCCCGGCGTTGCGGGGCCACCAAGATCCTCGACCAGTCCGTCGTAGCGTCCTCCGCCACCAACCGCCGTTTGCGCGGCATCGAGCGCGCTCGAAGTGAACTCGAAGGTCGTGCGCCGGTAATAATCGAGACCGCGCACCAACCGGTCGTTGACGACGAAGTCGATACCGAGCAGTTCTAGCCCACCGCGAACTGCGTCGAAGTGGTCGCGTGCGTCGGGACTGAGGAAGTCGACGATCGACGGAGCTTCGGCGATTACGTCTCGCTCTGCGGGCCGCTTGGAGTCAAGGACCCTCAGCGGATTGCGTTCGAGGGTCGCCCTGCTTTCTTCACCCAACGCAGACTTGTTGGCGGCGAAGTACGCCGCCAGCGCGTCGACATAGCGGCTGCGGTCGCCGTGGTCGCCGAGCGAGTTGACGTGCAGGACGACGTTACGCAGCCCGAGTGTCCGGAAGAAGTCGTGCGCCAGCGCGATGACTTCGACATCGAGGAGCGGATCGTCAACACCCAAGACCTCGACGCCCACCTGGTCGAACTGCCTGTACCGGCCCTGCTGAGCCTTTTCGTACCGGAAGTTCGGGCCCGAGTACCACACCTTCCACGGCGCAACGGGCCGATGCTGAACGTACGCGCGACAGACGCCGGCCGTTTGTTCGGGACGCAGTGCGACGTGACGACCGCCCTTGTCGACGAAGTCATACATCTCCTTCGTGACCACGTCGGTGGCGTCCCCCAGCCTTTGGAACACCCCGAGCTCCTCGAACATCGGGAGAATCATCTGCTCGAAGCCCGCCGCCTCGACCACCCCGGCAAACTCGGACGTGAACGCCCGCCACCGCGCCGCGTCAGGCGCCAGGATGTCGCGAGTCCCCGGAGTCGTCTGGAATTCGGGCACGCAGGCAGGTTAGTCGTCGGTCAGGGATTTCTCGCCGACATTCGCCCCGTCGGTACCGCGATCCGTCACGCGTCGGGCATCGAACACAGCGTCGATGTTCTTGATCGTCCTGAGGACGGATTCGAGGTGACCCGGGTCGGCGAGTTCGAAATCGAAGCGCATCCGCGCAACCCGGTCGGGTCCGGTGAGCGTCGAACAGGCGACGATGTTCACGTGCTGGTCGGAAAGTGCGTTCGCAACGTCGCGCAGCAGTCGCGCCCGGTCGAGTGCCGACACTTCGACCGATGCCCTGAACGCCTCGTTCGTGCGAATTTCGACCCAATCGACGTCCACCATTCTGTGCAACGGGTCACGAGCGAGCACGGCCGCTTGCGGGCAGTCGGTGCTGTGCACACTGACCCCCCTGTCCCTCGAGAGGAATCCGGTGAGGTCGTCCCCCACCGACGGCGAGCAGCACGACGCCAGACGCACGAGGACATCGTCGAGGCCTTCGACGTGGATGGACACCTCTGCACCCGTTCTGTCGATGCGCACGCCACCTGCGACGGATTCGGGGTGGTCGCTGGCACGGAACACGCTGGCAAGCCGGTGAGCGACTTCGCGTGCGGAGATGGATCCTTCGCCGATGGCACCCAGGAAAGCGTCGAGGTCGGCATGATCCGATGCGGCCACTTCGGCGGCGAGCGCGTCGGAAGACCAGATACCGCCGATCGAGAGACCCTCGCGGCGCAACTCGACAACGAGATCGTCTCGCCCCGCCTCGACCATTTCCTCGCGATGCTCGCGGGAAAACCATTGCCTGATCTTGTTGCGAGCGCGTGGACTTCCGACGAATGCCAGCCAGTCCCGCGACGGCCCCGCATCAGCGGACTTCGCGGTGAATATCTCGCACGTATCGCCGGATTTGAGCTGGTGGTTGAGGGTGACGAGTCTGCCGTTGACCTTTGCACCGATGCACGCGTGGCCGACCTCGGTGTGCACCGCGTACGCAAAGTCGACGGGGGTCGAGTCGAGCGGCAGTGGGATGACGTCGCCTTTCGGCGTGAAGACGAACAGTTCATCCTGAACCAGGTCGGCCTTCAGGCCCTCCATGAACTGCTTCGGGTCGATGATCTCGGACTGAGTCTCGACGAGACGGTTCAACCAGTCGATGTCCCCCGGGGCCGAGCCGTCCTTGTACGAATAATGAGCAGCAACCCCCCACTCGGCCCTGTTGTGCATCTCGCGCGTGCGGATCTGCACTTCGAGTGGTTTTCCCTCGGGGCCGATGACCGTGGTGTGCAACGACTGGTAGAGGTTGAACTTGGGCATCGCGATGTAGTCCTTGAAGCGACCCACCACCGGCTTCCACCGTCCGTGGATGCAGCCGAGTGCCGCATAACAGTCTTTGACCGAATCGACGATGATACGGACGGCCACGAGGTCGAATATCTCGTCGAACTCTCGGCTCTTTTGCACCATTTTTTCGTAGATGCTCCACAGGTGCTTCCCGCGGCCCGTCACATCGGCTCGGATGTTGAGTTCGGCCAACTTCGATTGCACCTCGGCGACGGTCTTCGCGAGGTAGATGTCACGCTCGGGTGTTCGGGTTGCGACGAGATGGTCGAGTTCAGCGAAACGTTTGGGATAGATGGCCGAGAACGCGAGATCCTCGAGTTGTTGCTTGACCTCTTGCATACCGAGCCTGTGAGCGAGCGGTGCATAGATGTCGAGTGTTTCGTGGGCAACCCGCTGCTGCTTCTCGACGGGCATACCTGCGAGCGTGCGCATGTTGTGCAGTCGGTCGGCAAGCTTGATGACAAGCACCCTGATGTCGCGTGCCATGGCCACGAGCATCTTGCGCATCGTGGCCGCTTGCTGGGCCTCTTTCGAATCGAACTGCAACCGCTCGAGCTTCGTCACCCCATCGACGATCGACGACACCTCGGCCCCGAACTCGCGTTCCACCTCGTCGAGGGTGATCTCGGTGTCCTCGACCGCATCGTGCAACAAGGCTGCAGCGAGCGAAGTCTCGTCGAGGCCGATGTCGGCGACGATGCGAGCGACAGCGATCGGGTGGTTGATGTACGACTCGCCGCTGCCTCGCACCTGATGCTGGTGCGCGCGCCGCGCAGTGAGGTAAGCCCTGTTGATGAGGGCCACCGACGCCTTGGGATGACGACTGCGATAGGCAGCCAGCAGCGGTGCGAGCTCTTCTGCCGGCGCAGTGGACTGCCGCCTCCAGGGAAGAACGCGGTCACCCGTTGCCACGGCTCACCTAGTAGACGATCACCGACGAGACGGAGTGACCAGCGAGAGCCGCGCGGCCACCGAGCGCGGGAAGTTCGATGAGGAAGAGCAGGCCCGAGACGGTTGC
>CAYFNP010000058.1:0-4484 GCA_964344425.1 uncultured Bifidobacterium sp.
ATCATGGGTCTCGACCTGCCCGAGATGGGCGTGTCGGCCTACCCGGAGTTCAACCTTCGCTGATCACAAAAAATCTCTGCGTACCCCGCAGGTGAGTGGATGGGCGAACCACCGTCGCGAATGCGACGGTGGTTCGTTCTTTTACGGCACCGAAACAATCCGTTAACACTCGACTCCTAGTTTCGGCGCCCATGACGGCCAACACCCCCATCGACACCGGGGCCACCGCGTGGGTGCTCGTCTCCTGCGCACTGGTCCTGTTCATGACACCCGGACTTGCGTTCTTCTACGGCGGCATGGTCCGTTCGAAGAACGTCCTCGGCATGCTGATGCAGAACGTCTTTGCGATGGGTCTCATCACGGTCCTCTGGGCGGTCGTCGGATTCAGCCTCGCTTTCGGTGGATCCGGCAAGTACGTCGGCAACTTCGACTTCATGTTCCTTGCCGATGTCACGAAGGTCGACAACCTGCCCGGGTACGTCGGCGACTTCGCGCTCGTCATTCCGCCGATGGCATTCGTCGCCTACCAGATGATGTTCGCGGTCATCACGCCCGCGCTGATCACCGGTGCGACGGCCGACCGGATGAAGTTCTCCGCCTACGCCATCCTCATCGGCGTCTGGGCCGTCATCGTCTACCCCACCGTGGCGCACTGGGTGTTCAGCCCGAACGGGTGGCTATTCAGCGAAGGCGCACTCGACTTCGCCGGTGGCGCGGTCGTCCACATCAACGCAGGTGCTGCGGCACTTGCCGTGGTGCTGGTGCTGGGCAAGCGCCGTGGTTGGCCGCGCGACGCGATGCCGCCGCACAACCTGCCGTTCACCATCCTCGGCACCGGCATCCTGTGGTTCGGATGGTTCGGCTTCAACGCCGGGTCCGCACTCGGAGCAAACGGTGTGGCCGCTCAGGCCCTGATCAACACCCAGCTCGCTGCCGCCAGTGCGATGCTCGCGTGGCTCGTCGTCGAGAAACTCCGCGCGGGTCACGCAACTTCGCTCGGTGCGGCGTCGGGTGCCGTCGCGGGTCTCGTCGCGATCACACCGTGTGCCGGATTCGTCGGCGGCATGGCGCCGATCGTGATCGGTCTCGTTGCCGGCACGGTCTGTTATCTCGCGCTCGGCCTGAAGACGAAGTTCGGCTTCGACGACAGCCTCGACGTGATTGCGGTCCATCTCGTCGGCGGCCTCATCGGTGCGCTGCTTCTCGGATTCTTCGCCGACAAGTCCGTCAACTCCCTCGGCGCCGATGGATGGTTCTTCGGTGGCGGTGCAGACCTGTTCGGCAAGCAGGTCCTTGCCTGCGTCGCAACCCTCGTCTTCTCGTTCGTCGTCACGTGGGTCGTCGCCAAGGTTCTCGACAAGACCATCGGCCTGCGCGTGTCGAACGAAGCGGAACTAATCGGCCTCGACCAGAGCCAGCACGCAGAATCCGCCTACCAGGCCTGAACTCACGGGAATAGGATCACGCCATGAAACTCATCACAGCCGTCGTGAAGCCCTTCAAGCTCGACGACGTGAAGGACGCCCTCAAGTCGGCCGGCGTCCAGGGAATCACCGTCAGCGAGGTGCGCGGTTTCGGTCGTCAGGGTGGACACACCGAGACGTACCGCGGTGCCGAGTACAACATCGACTTCGTCCCGAAGGTACGCCTCGAACTGGTCGTCGACGACAGCGCCGTCTCTTCGGCAATCGACGCCATCCGCAAAGCCGCCTCGACGGGAAAGATCGGCGACGGCAAGATCTGGGTGACCAACGTCGAACAGATCATCCGTATCCGCACGGGTGAAGCGGGTCCCGACGCGTTGTGACGCCCGAACGGGCGCGCTGCGCGCGAGGTCGGTAGAGTCGCGAACATGACCATGACCGAACCGGCACCGGCCGCTGCGGGCCGCTGGACCGCCCAGTGGCGCGAGCTCTACAACGAAGTCATCAACACCGGACTGTGCACGGGTTGCGCCGGGTGCGTCGTCACGTGCCCGCACGATGTCATCGGCTACGAACACGTCGAGGGCAAGTACAAGCCGTTCCACCTCGAAGAAGAACTGGGTCTCGACAACTGCGTCCACGGCTTCGGCGAGGGCGGCGGCTGCACCACCTGCACGCGCGCCTGTCCGCGGTTCCGCCAGTGGGAGCCCGAGGCCGACAAGCACCTGTTCGGTCGCGTGCGCAATCCCGACGAGATGGCCGGTGTGTGGCGTCAGTTGTTGCTGACCCGCGCGGCCGACCCGGTGCAGCACGAAAAGGGCCAGGACGGTGGCTTCGTCACCGCGATGTTGGCGTGGTTGCTCGACAACAACTACATCGAAGGTGCCTTGGTCAGCGGCGTCGAGGACGACGACGCATGGAAGGCCAAGCCGCAGCTGGTGCGCACCAAGGACGAGGTGCTGGCCACCGCCGGCAGCCGTTACACGTACTGCGCCAACCCGCTGGCACTTCGTGACGCAAAGGAAGCGGGCCTGTCGCGCCTCGCGTTGGTCGGCATGGGGTGCCAAACCTCGTCGCCGCCGGTCATGTGGGACCGCAAGGCCGGCAAGGTCAGCAAGCCGTTCCTCTTCAACATCGGCCTGCTCTGCTCGAAGACCTTCGACGACGCCATCTTCCCCGAGCTCTTCGAGGCCAAGTACGGCCTGAAGAAGCAGGACATGGTGAAGATGAACATCAAGGGCGTCTTCCAGATCTGGATGAAGGACGGCTCGTACCACGAGGTCGACCTGAAGGAATGCCACCAGTGGACCCGCACGGGCTGCAAGCACTGCCCCGACTTCGCCGCCGAGCACGCCGACATCTCGACCGGCGGCATCGGCAAGGACAACGACTGGACCCTCACCATCGTTCGAACGAAGCTGGGTCAGGAGGTCGTCAAGCGCATGATCGCCGACGGAGTCATCGAGGCGCGCCCCGCACAGGAGGACGAAGTGGCGATGAAGTTGCTGCGCACGCTCTCCATCGTGAGCCGTCGCCGCTGGCCCGACTGGGCCGAGACCACCGTCAAGGTCGGCACGCCGGCCGTCAAGAAGAAGGCCGACTGACATGGCGCTCCACCCGCAGGCGACCGCCGTCCTCCAGATGATGGCCCAGATGGGCGGACCGCTCATCCAGGACTCGACACCGGAGGAGTTCCGCCGGTTCTACGATTCGCGCGTCGTGCCGCCGAGCATCGAGATGCACGAGGTCCGCGACCTGAGCGCCGGCGGCGTTCCCAGCCGCCTCTACCGACCGAACGACCGGACCGACCTCGGCCTGCTCGTCTACTACCACGGTGGCGGATGGGTCATCGGCAACGTCGCGACGCACGACAACGTGTGCCGCTCGCTCGCGAACCTGACTGGTCATGCGGTGCTGTCGGTGGACTACCGACTCGCACCCGAGCACCCGTGGCCCGCCGCGGCCGAGGACGCACTGTGCTCGCTGCGCTGGGCGCACGAGAACGCAGCCGAGCTCGGCATCGATTCCGACCGCATCGCGGTGGGTGGCGACTCAGCCGGCGGCAACCTGGCGGCCATCGTCAGCCAGCAGCGCCCGGTACCACTGCGTTTCCAGATGCTCATCTACCCCGCCACCGACATGACGCGGTCGTTCCCCTCGCAGACGGAGAATGCCGAGGCGCCGGTGCTCAACCACCACGCAATGACGTGGTTCCTCGGCCACTATCTGCCCGAGGGGATGGACAAGAAAGATCCTCTCGCGTCACCGTGGTTCGCACCCGATGCACTGCTGAAGGGGGCGCCGCCGGCCGTCGTGATCACCGCGCAGTACGACCCGTTGCGCGACGAAGGCGAGGCATACGGCCGTCGTCTGATCGAGAACGGCGTCAGCGCGAGCATCATGCGCTACGACGGCATGTACCACGGCTTCTTCAGCATGATGGGAATACTCGACGATGCAACGACGGCCCACGTCATGGCCGCCACACTCGTCAAGAAGTACCTCGAAGCCTGACTTGCCCGCCGACTACGCGTCGGCGATGGAGCGGGTGCGGGAGAACACCGCATCGAGCATCGGCTCGGTCAACTTTCCGGTGAACGTGTTCTGCTGGCTCGGGTGGAACGAGCACAACACGACCGTGCCGTCGGGCGCGACCGCTTCGACGCCGTGGCCGAACTTCGGCTTCGGCCTGATCCCCCACTCGCGACACACCGCGTCGTAGGCGAACGAGCCCAGACACACCACGACGCGCACGTCGACCAACAATGCGCGTTCACGTCGCAGATACGCAACGCACGTGTCCCGTTCGTCATTCGTCGGTTTGTTGTCCGGTGGCGCACAGCGCACCGCCGACGACACCCATGCGCCGGTCAACTCGAGGCCGTCATCGGCGCCGACCGATTCCGCCTGGGTGGCGAACCCGGCCCTGTGCATCGCGCGGTACAACCAGTCGCCGCTGCGGTCGCCGGTGAACATGCGGCCGGTGCGGTTGGCCCCGTGTGCAGCGGGCGCCAGCCCCATCACCCACAGTCGGGCCGACGGGTCACCGAACCCCGGTAC
>CAYFNP010000058.1:4494-8058 GCA_964344425.1 uncultured Bifidobacterium sp.
CCCCGGTACTCCCCTGCCCCAGTACTCCTGGTGGCGGAACGATGCGCGCTTCTCGGTCGCAACCTGTTCGCGCCACTCGACGAGGCGCGGGCATTGCGTGCATGCCGATATGTCGGCGGCCACCGCCTTCAACGAATCCACGGGGCAACAGTAGGTTGGGCGGCGCATGGCATCCACAAAGAAGACCGCCCATCCGCAGTCGACGGTGATTCTCCTCGTCCGGCACGGACAGACCCCGACCACCGGCAAGGTGCTCCCCGGCCGCGCAGCGGGTCTCCACCTTGCGGAGACCGGACAGCAGCAGGCCGAACGCGTCGCACAACGCATCGCCGAGCTCCCCCGGATCGACGCCATCTATTCATCGCCGTTGGAGCGCGCACGCGAGACCGCGGCGCCGATCGCCAGGGCCCTGAAGCAGCGCGTGAAGACCGACAAGGGACTCCTCGAGTGCGACTTCGGGGACTGGACCGGTGCCGAACTCGGCAAACTGATGAAACTCCCCGAGTGGAACACCGTGCAGAAGGCACCGAGCACCTTCCGGTTCCCGAACGGCGAATCGTTCACCGAGATGCAGACCCGCATGGTCACCGCACTCGACCGCATCCGCGCCGCACACCCCGGCGGCACGGTGGTGTGCGTGTCGCACGCCGACCCCCTCAAGGCTGCCGTCGCACATGCGATGGGCACGCACCTCGACCTCTTCCAGCGCATCGTCATCGGCACGAGCTCGGTGAGCGCCGTTGCGTACTCCTCGTTCGGTCCGGTGGTCCTCACCGTGAACTCCACCGGCGGGTCGCTGGCCGACCTGCGACCGTCGTGAATCCGCTGGCACACTTGTAGGGCGATGGGATTCTTCTACGACTTCGAACGAGCCGACGCGTTCGCGACGGGCGCCATCGGTCGACCGGGCGAGCGCACGTTCTATCTCCAGGTCCGAGGCGACGGTCGCACCATCTCGATGAAGTGCGAGAAGTTCCACGTCAAACTGCTCTCCGAGCACCTGCGGGCCATGCTCGAGGACATGCCCGAAACCCCGGGAACGGTCGACCAGGCCACCGCATCGCTGCAGTCGCCCGTCGAGGAGGACTTCGTGCTGGGCGAGATCGGCTACATCTTCGACCAGTCGAACACCCGCATGATCCTGCAGCTCGAGGAACTGGTGTTCCTCGACGACGACGATCTCGAGGATCTGCAGGAGGACGACGACGAAATCGACGGCACAAAGGTGCGCGTGGTTCTCACGCCCGCGCAGGCTCGTGCCTTCTGCGACACTGCAGACCTCTTCATGGAGGCGGGACGTCAGCCGTGCGAGTTCTGCTTCCTTCCGATGAATCCGTCGGGCCACCAATGCCCGAAGTGGAACTGAACCCGTCGGAATCGACATGAGCGCCGAAGAAACCGTCTCGAGCGCGCCGTTCGAGATCATCGGACGAATGCCGAATTCCTCGAATGCGACGTACCTCGTCGAGTTCGACGCGGACGACGAGGTGCGCGGCATCTACAAGCCGCTGTCGGGCGAGCGACCGTTGTGGGACTTCCCCGCCGGACTGCACAAGCGCGAGGTTGCCGCGTTCCGACTGGCTCGTGCGATGGGTCTCGACATCATCCCGCCCACGTTCCTTCGCGAGGGACCGCACGGCGAGGGATCTGTGCAGCTCTACGTCGAGCACGATCCTCGACTCCACTACTTCACGTTCCTCGAGGAGATGCCGCAGACACACGACGCACTGCGGGCCATGGCGGTGTTCGACTTCGTCGCCAACAACACCGACCGCAAGGGCGGACACGTGCTCCTCGATGCGGACGGGCACGTGTGGGGAATCGACCACGGCGTGTGCTTCTCCGACGAGTTCAAGTTGCGCACCGTGATCTGGGACTTCGGCGGCGAGGAGGTCGCCGGCGACCTGCTCGCACGCGTGGAACCGCTGATGCTCACGGTGCCGGCCGACGTCGCCGAGCTCCTGTTGGACGAGGAGACCGGTGCGCTGATGGAGCGGGCGGAATGGTTGATGGAGAACGGAGTGTTCCCGTCACCGTCCAGCCGATACCAGTACCCCTGGCCGATCCTGTAAGTGCACCACGCCTAGAGACGCGCGATGCTGAGCATGATCTGCACCTGCAGACCGAGCAGTGCAAGCGCGAAACCGACCCCGAGGGTGATGGATCTGTCGAGACGCTTCTCGAGTCGCGCGAGATCGGCCTTGATTGAGGCAATCGCGCTCTCCACCTCGGCGCGTAGCGACGCCATCTCGGTCCGGAACTCGGTCCGCAGAGAATCGGTCGATCCGTGGATGTCGGCCTTGCTCGCGACGTCGCGCCAGCCACCGGGCGGCAGATGCTCCATCACGATGTCGGCCACGGAATCCCCCAAGACCTCTCGCAACCCGAGATGCATCTCGAGTCGACTTGCTTCGGTGATCGCCATCCTATTCCCCTTTCGGAACCTGTCTCCACGGGACATGTGGGCAAGACTCGTGGGGTGGAGGAAGTGCTCGAATCCCTGGTGCACCGCGCCGACCTGGACGGCCTGGTCCGCCATGTCGATGACGCATGCAGCGCCCGCGAGTGGGACCACCTGCTCACCATCCGCAACGCCGCCCGCCGAGCCGTCGACTCGGGACGTCAGCTGTGGCCGATCGCCACGTTGGCCAACCAACGACTCGCGTTGTGGGCGCCGTCGCCACTCGCAGCACGCGCGTTCGACGATACCGCACGGACCTTCATGCCGGGCCCCGTCAGTGAAATCGTCGCCGTCCACCATTCATGGGACGACCTCACGCCACACCTCTCCGACGGGCACGATCGTGCGCTCGTCGCGTACGAGCGCGCATTGCGCGGGGACGACATCGACGGCGACGAACCCGAACTGCTCGACGTCCCGTTCGCACTCCAGTCGTGGGAACCCCGCTATGAGGTCGCTTCGTACACCGACGACGGTGTCGACTTCCCTGCACCGTCGATCGAAACCGACTGGGACGCCGTTGCCTGCGAACGGACCGCCACGATCGACGACGATCCGACCATCGACACCTTCCGCCGCATGATGGAACCCTGGACCGCACAGTCGAACGGCACTGCCCGATGCATCGTGGTCGAGGGCGACGAGACGGATGCGCTCGGCACGCTCGGGTTCGACAACGCATTCGTCTCTCCCGTGACGCCGCAGGAAGGCCTCGCCCTGCTCGCATGGGCGGCGGCCAGTGGTGGCGCACACGGCAAGCGCCGCGGTGCGGCGACGGGACGCAGTGAGGCGTGGTGGCTGATGGCGGTCTTCGCAGGACTCGACGACGAGTGGCCGTGCGAACCGTCGGAATTCGGCGACGTGGTCGAGTCGTGTGAATGGTTCGTCTTCAGGAACGACGAAGCCCCCACCGTGGGGTGGGGGCTCCATCTCGTAGTTGTCGACCCCGAAGAGGGTCTGGCGGTCGCGTTCGACGCGACCGACCGCGAGTGATCAGCGGGCCTTGAGGGCCTCGATCAGCTTGGGCAGGACCTTGTGCACGTCACCGACGATGCCGAGGTCGGCGACACCGAAGATCGGCGCCTCCTTGTCCTTGTTGATCG
>CAYFNP010000059.1:0-7943 GCA_964344425.1 uncultured Bifidobacterium sp.
GGGTCTGACCAGCCTCGAGGTCGAACGACACGTCCGACACGGCCTCGACCTTCCCGACGGTGCGACGGATCACGCCGGAGGACCGCACAGGGAACTCCTTGACCAGATTGCGAACTTCAAGCAGTGCCATTCAGTCACCCCTCATCGATCCGAAGAGTGCGCGTCGATCCGATGCCATGCGCACCTGATCGACGCGATGGCACGAGACACCGTGGACATCCGACGCCGCTACCTCGACGGGCGCAGTCGATCGACAGAGGTCGTTGGCAAGCGGACATCGCGGGGCAAACAGACAACCCGCGGGAATCTTCATGAGAGAAGGCGGCGCCCCCTTGATTTGATTGAGTCGACGCCCGTGGCTTTGCTCTCCCGGAATCGCACCGAGCAAGCCGATCGTGTACGGCATCAGCGGATTGTCGTACACCTCTTCGATTGCCCCCGATTCGACGACCTTTCCGGCGTACATCACCAACAAGCGATCCGCCATGCCGGCGAGTACTCCGAGATCGTGCGTGATGAAGATGATCGCCGTCCCCGTCTCCTGACGGATTCGTTGCAGGGTCTCGAGAATCTGCGCCTGCACGGTGACGTCCAAGGCGGTGGTGGGCTCGTCGGCGATGAGAATCTCCGGATCGTTTGCGATCGCCATAGCGATCATGACGCGCTGTCGCATCCCGCCCGAGAACTCGTGTGGATAGGACGAGTAACGATCTTCGGGGTTCGGAATACCGACGAGCGCGAGTAGATTGACGGCTCGCTTTCGGGCCTCGTCCTTCGAGACTTCATTGTGCGCTCGGATCGCCTCGACCAACTGCCAGCCCACCGAATAGACGGGGTTGAGCGACGTCATCGGGTCCTGGAAGATCATCGAGATTCGGCGACCGCGGATGGGCCGCATCTCCGCCGGATACCGGCCAACCAACTCGTCGTCGCCCAGTCGGACCGACCCGGAAACACGGGCCGTCTTGGGCAAAAGGCCCATGATCGCCATGTTCGTAACGGACTTGCCGCATCCGCTCTCGCCGACGATTCCGAGAACTTCGCCCCGACGTAGATCGAACGAGACGCCACGCACGGCACTCACAACCCCGTCGTCCGTTGGAAAATCGACGCGCAGGTCCCTGACGGAGAGGATCGGCTCGGTCACGCCCGCACCCTCGTCTGCTTCGGGTCGAACGCATCGCGAAGTCCGTCACCAATGAAGTTCACGCTGAGACAGATGACGATGATGAAGACACCGGGAAACCAGAACAGCCAGGGCCTGGTCTGGAACGCCGCCTGGTAATCGCTGACCAAGAGACCCAACGACGAATCCGGTGCCTTCACTCCCAGTCCGAGGTAGGACAGTGCGGTTTCGACGAGGATTGCACCGGCGATCGCAAGAGTCGCCGACACGATGATCGGCCCGAGTGCATTCGGAAGGATGTGCCGGAAGATGATCCGTCGGTCGCGCACGCCGATCGCGCGAGCGGCCTCGACGAACTCTTTCTCGCGAAGGGACAGGAATTCGCCCCGCACGATGCGCGCCGTACCTTGCCAGCTCAGAACTCCCAGGATCAGCGAGAGCATCCACCAACTTCCGGAACCCTGGAACTGCCAGGCGAGACATCCCGCCAGAATCAGCAACGGTATGGTCAACAAGAGGTCCGTGATGCGCATGATGACCGCATCGGTCCAGCCCCTGAAGTAGCCGGAGATGGCACCGAGGGTGACGCCGATGGTCGTCGACAGAACCGACACCACGAGAGCGATGAGAATCGATCTCTGCGCTCCGCGAAGGGTCAGGGCGAGCATGTCCTTACCAAGGGAATCCGTTCCGAACGGGTGGGTCCACGACGGCCCCTGCGAAAGGTTCTTCGTATCCCGCTCGAGGTAGTCGAAACGCCACAGGTACTTTCCGAAGATCGACGCCAGAAAGATGATCAAAAGGACAACCAAACTGATCATCGCCAAGCGGTGGCGAACGAAGCGGCGGACGATCGTGCGCCACTGCGATCGAACCTCGACCCCGAACTCGATTTCTTGCGCTGTTTCGGTAGCCGACACGTCAACCAACCCGGATACGTGGATCGAGGAAGGCATAAATGATGTCCGCGACGATGTTGAAGAGAATCGTTGCCATTGCGGTCACCATCACGAATGCAAGCAGTCGGTTTGGGTCGGGTGAAGGATTGGCGAGAGAGTCGAGGAAAAAGTCCCCCATTCCATTCCACGCGAAAACACGTTCGGTGATCACCGCACCCGCGATCAGACCACCCCAGCTCAGGGTCGCGATTGTTGCGATGGGGATAAGGGCATTGCGGAACGCGTGCCGCATGATGACGCGCGTTTCCGATAGACCCTTTGCCCGTGCTGTACGCACATGGTCGGCATTCAATTGTTCCAGCATCGACGCGCGCATGTACCGGCTGTAGCCCGCGTACGAAATGGTGAAGAGCACCACGACGGGCAGCACTCCGTGACCCACGTAGCTCCACAGGCGGGAGCCGAAGTTGTCGGCCAAGTCACGGGGCTGGGACCCCAGGGTCTTCACGAAACGTCCGTATTCACGGTTTCGGAAATAGAGACCGAAGGACAGCATGACAAGACCCGTCACGCCGAGCGCAATGCCACCCCACTTCAATCCTGCGCCGGGCTTCGCGAGGCGCAGCTGTTCACGTTTGCGCCCGATGAGCCAGAACGATCCACCGATGAAGGCCGTCAACAAAACCGCGAACAGAAGGGAAATACCGGGATTTTCCAACCAGTCGTTGAACTTGATCGCACCGAACACCTTCAGAAGGTTGGCGAACCAAAAAACAGGGAGAGAAAAAAACAAGAACGAGATGAAGGTCGCCGAATAGTCGAAGCCGGAGTACTGGCGAACGCCGCTGACGATTCCCACCATCAAGCCGATGGAAAAGGCGATGAACTCGGCAATCAGAACGAGTCGCAGGGTGTATTTGATGGCAGACCAGAGCGCGGGCCACACCGGTCGGTTCTTCATGTCGGTGCCGAGGTCGCCCGTGACGAACTTGCCGGCCCAGGTCGTGTAGCGCTCGACGAAAGGCTTGTCGAGGCCGAGTCGAATCTCCTCGTTGCGGATCACCTGGGGAGAAATACCGGGCTTTGCACGCAGGTTCTCGAGCGGGTCGCCCGAATTGATCACCAAGAAGAACGTGAGAAGGCTCGCGAGAAAGAGAATCGGAACTGCAATGAGCAGTCTGCGAATGATGAATGCGGTCACGTGAAATTCCCGTCGCATTCACGAAGGTGGGCGGGGTTTCCCCCGCCCACCATGCGTGACTGCTGAATGGTTCGGACTACTTCGTCCAGGTCTCCGCATTCCACGTGACACCGGCGAAGCTGTTCGGGACGACGCCCGACACCGTTCCGGCATTCGCGTAGAGCTCGGTCCACTGGGTCAGCGGGATCGTCACCATGTCGTCCCAGATGATCTGGTCGAGCTGGTTGTAAAGGTCAGCGCGAGCAGCCTCGTCCAATTCAGAGTCGGCTGCGTCGGTGATCTCGACGATCTTGTCGTTGTTGTAGTTGTTCCAGTTCTGACCGCCGCCCTTTTCTGCCGGCAGGTAGGTCGCGTTGTTGCCCGAAAGAGCAACGCCGGCTACCCATGCAAACAGGGCGATGTCGTAGTCGCTGGCAGGCAGGCGCTCGGCGTTGAAATTCTCGGCCGGGTCGTCGGTCAACTCGATACCGGCTTCCTTGCACTGGGCCGCAGCGAGTTCGTTGGTCTGCTGACGACGTGGGTTCGGATCACGACGACCGAGACGCAGCGACAGCTTCTTGCCGCCCTTCGCGTAGATGCCGTCGTCACCGAGCTTGTAGCCGTCTTCCTCGAGCAGCGACTTCGCCAGAGCGATGTCCTGGTTCGCGAACTTGCCGCTTCCGTCCTTGTAGTACGGCGAGTTCGGCATGAAGATGCGGTTGTTCAGAACCTTTGCATCGGGATCGACGCTGCGGTACAGCGTCTGGACGATCTCGTCGCGGTTCAAGCAAGCCGCAATGGCCTGACGAACCTTGAGGCTCTTCAGGTGCTCGTTCTTCAGGTTGAGGTCGTAGTGCTCGTAGACGGTGCCTGCGGCCAACTGGACGTTCACGCCTTCGATGGCCTTGATCTGCGCGAGCAGGTCGACGTTCGGCTGCGGCGTGATGACATCGACCTCGCCGTTCTGCAGCGCAGCGGGCTGCTGGGTCGCATCCGGGACCTGCTGGAACACGATCTTGCTGACCTTGGCCGGCTCACCCCACCACTTCGGGTTGCGCTCGAGCGTCAGGCTCTGACCCGCGGTGAATTCCGTGATGACGAACGGTCCACCCGAAACCGCGACCTCGGGCTTGAAGCCAACGAAGCCGGTGTTCCAGAAGTCCGCGACCTTGTACAGGTCGGCATCGCTGAGTTCGGCGGTGAGGTCGGCAACGCCCGACTCACGCTCGACCACGTGGGCCGGCAAAAGACCGAAAAGCGTACGCCAGTCTGCGTAGATCTTGGAGAACTTCGCCGTGACGGTCTTCTGATCCTCGGAGCACGTGACCGAGTCGATCAGTTCGTAACCGGTCGTGCTGGCCGTGTTCCAGACCGGCACGGGGTTGCCCTCTTCGTCCTTCAGTTCGACACCCTTGTCGTCCTTGCGGTTCCCGTCCTTGCCGTTGCTCGAACGCCACGCGAGGTAGAAGTCGTCACAGTCGATCGGCTCGCCGTCGCTCCACACGGCAGCGGGGTTCAGTACGTACTCGACAGTGAACGGATCCTCGCTGGTGACGTTGACGGCCGATGCGATCGGGTCGTAGACCTTGTTCGACCCGTCAGGGTTGAAGAAGATCGGGCCGGGCAGCACCTGGTTCAACACCAGCGTGTTTGCGAAAAGGCCCTGGTCGGCTGCCCCGTTGTTGTACGAGGTGTACTCCTGCTCTGCGGCATAGACCACGACCGGATCCTCGGCCGGAGCCGTGGTATCGGCTGGTGCCGTGGTGTCAGCCGTCGTGGCCGCCGTGGTATCGGCGGTTGAACCGCCATCGTCGTCGCCACAAGACGCAGCGATCAGCGCAAAACCGACCGCACACGCAAGGACGACCCTCTTCCGAGTGTTCCCCATTTTTCTTCCCCTTTTTGGCCGCGGGTGCGACCAATACATGTGCAAAAGACGTTACCACGCCGTTTTCTTGGCGAATAGGGGCCGGTCGACGGGGTCAGGAAGGCGTATGCAGGCGGTATTTCACGATTCTGGAGAATTCATCCGCGTCGAGACTGGCCCCGCCGACCAAAGCCCCGTCAATGTCGGGTTGGGCCATCAACTCGGCGATGTTCGCTGCCTTGACCGAACCGCCATATTGAATGCGGACCGCGTCCGCAGCCGGCCCACCGTGAGACGCCCGGATCTCGGTCCGTATGGCCCCGCACACCGCCTGGGCATCGTGCGCGGTCGCCGTGCGACCGGTACCGATGGCCCAGATGGGCTCGTAGGCGATGACAAGACCCGCCACCGTCTCGGGATTCCGACCCTTCAGCGCCGCACGCACCTGACCGAGAACTTTGTTCTCCGTGTCTCCGGCCTCGCGTTCGGCAAGGGTTTCGCCGACGCACACGATCGGCGTCATTCCCGACTTCAGGATTGCGCTGATCTTGCTTGAGATCATCTCGTCGGTTTCACCGAAGACCTCGCGCCGCTCGCTGTGGCCGACGATCACAAGTTTGACCGCGAGCTTGGCAAGCATTCCCGCGGACACTTCGCCGGTGAAGGCGCCCTTCTCCTCGAAGTGGCAGTGCTGTGCACCGAGTTGGAACTTCAGTTCGTCAGCTTCGATGAGCGTCTGGATGCTGCGGATGTCGGTGAACGGCGGATGCACCGACACGTCGACCGCATCGAAGTCTTCTTTCGTCACGAGATAATTCAGCTTCTGCACCAATTGGATTGCTTCAAAGTGATTGAGGTGCATCTTCCAGTTACCGCTGATCAACGGTCGACGCTTGTCAGCGCACATTCGGTGCTCCTCTCAATGCCGCGAGGCCCGGCAGATCGCCGAACTCGAGAAACTCAAGCGACGCGCCGCCCCCGGTGGATACGTGATCGACCTCGTCGTCGAGACCGAATTGCGCGAGAGCAGCTGCACTGTCTCCCCCGCCAACGACGGTGAAAGCCTTGGTGTCGGCCACGGCCTGAGCAACCGTTCGCGTTCCGTTTGCAAACCGCGAATCTTCGAACATGCCCATCGGTCCGTTCCAGAAGACCGTGCGCGCATCCATGATGACGTCGGAAAACGCCGCTGCTGTGCCCGGACCGATGTCGAGACCCTTGGCTCCATCGGGCAGTCGACGACCGTACGTGGCATAGAGACCCTGCGCGTCAAGACCCACGATGTCCTCGGGAAGGTGGATCGGCTTCGACCCCTCGAGCAGTCGCCGACAAAACGCGACCTGATCGAGTTCGCAGATCGAATCACCGACGGGCATGCCTTGTGCCGCGAGGAAGGTGAAACACATGCCGCCACCGATCACCAGGGCATCGACCGTCTGCAGAAGCGCCTCGATGACGCCCAATTTGTCGCTGACCTTTGCACCGCCGAGAACCGCAACAAAAGGTCGCTTGGGGTTGTCACGCAGGCCTCCGAGTACTTCGACCTCTTTCTGCAGCAACCGTCCGGCAGCCGAGGGCAGCGTGCGGGGCGGGCCCACCACTGATGCGTGTGCACGGTGCGCCGCTCCGAAAGCGTCGTCGACGTACGCATCGAATCCCGAGACCAGCGACGCGACGAAGTCATCGCTGTTGGCCTCTTCGCCCGGGTTGAAACGCAGGTTTTCAAGCAGTTCGACACCCGGAGCGAGCTCGGCCAGTCGGTCCCGTACGGGCCCCATCGAGTACTTCTGGTTCGACTTGCCCTTCGGCCTACCCAAATGGCTGGCACACGTCACCTTGGCCCCGCGCGACGTCAGCCACTCGATTGTGGGCAACGCGGCCCGAATGCGGAAGTCGTCGGTGATGACGCGCGCGTCGTCGGGGCCTTCCATCGGAACGTTGAAGTCCGTGCGCACAAGCACACGGCGTCCAGACACATCTCCAAGGTCCTCGAGGACCGGCATGCGCGCCATCGTCAGGCCTTCAGACGGGTTCCGACGTGACGGGTCAGATCGACGAGGCGGTTCGAGTAACCCCATTCGTTGTCGTACCAACCAAGCACCTTCACCAACGTCCCCATCGACATCGTCAAATCGCTGTCGAAAATGCACGAATGCGGGTTCGTGACGATGTCGCTCGACACGATGGGGGCGTTCGTGTACTCGAGCACGCCCTTCAGTGACCCGTTTGCGGCGGCCTTGAACGCGGCGTTGATCTCGTCGACCGTCGCGGGCTTCTTCAGGTTCGCCACGAAGTCGGTGATCGACCCGGTCGGAACCGGAACGCGCAGAGCGGTTCCGTCGAGCTTGCCCTTCATGGCTGCCATGACCAAGCTGGTTGCGCGCGCCGCACCGGTACTGGTCGGCGTGATGTTGATGGCCGCCCCGCGGGCGCGGCGAAGATCGCTGTGCGGTCCGTCGACCAATTGTTGGTCTCCGGTGTAAGCGTGGACGGTGGTCATGAGACCGTTCTCGACGCCAAAGGCGTCGTCAAGAACCTTCACAAGCGGCACGAAGCAGTTCGTCGTGCAACTGGCGTTCGAGATCACCTTGTGGGTCTTCGGGTCGAAATCGTTGTGGTTGACGCCGTAGACGAACGTTGCATCGGCTCCGTTCGATGGGGCCGAAACGATGACCAGTGGCGCACCGGCGTCGAGGTGCATTGCCGCCTTGTCGCGGTCGGTGAAGATGCCCGTCGATTCGATCACCAGATCGACACCCAGGGCCTTCCATGGAAGTTCCTTCGGGTCACGCACCTGCAGAACCTTCAGCACCTTCCCGTCAACGGAAATGCCGTCGTCCGTTGCGCTGATGTCATTCGGTAGGACACCGA